>CAZUYV010000089.1:4834-7878 GCA_964624435.1 uncultured Micavibrio sp.
AGCGCTTCTTCGGATACTTTGCAGGTTTTTTCCATTGCCGCTTGCGCTATCTGCTGCGCATCGCGGTCTGGCAATTCTTCGTGGCCATCGAGAATGCGAATGGCATTGTAGATATTCACGAGACCCTTACCGGAGCAAACCCGTTCCGCCGACACATGGCGGTATTTGTATCGCAGCGTGCGAAAGATATCGAATTCGCGTTGCGTTTTCGCGGGCATGGTGACATGCGGACCTTCACCGGGATTGGCGAGATAACGATGACCATCCCAGAACAGGCTGGCGACACCTAAACCCGTGCCGGGGCCAAGCACGCCAATCGTGCCTTGCGGTTTTGGTGTCTGGTTGCCGCCGACCTGTTTGAAATCGTCCGAGGTCAGATGCGGGATGGCGAGCGCAATGGCTTTGAAATCATTCATCAGGGTAAAGGTTTCGAGGCCTAAAGCTTTGCGTGTTTCCTCAATCGAAAATTTCCAGACATGGTTTGTCATTTCAAACCAGTCATCCGTCACGGGGCCGGCAATTGCAAAGGCGGCGCGTCTTGGCTTTGCCCCCTTCAATCCATCGATATAGGCGCGGGCCGCCTCGACAATTCCCGGATAATCGGCGCAGGACAAAACCTTTTCATCGCGGAATCCGTTTTCATCGGCGAGCGCGAAACGCGCGTTGGTTCCACCAATGTCAGCAATCAGGCCGGGCGCAGTCGCCATTTTGTTTTGTTCCCTCAAACTCATCTATAATGATGACTACCGTCCTACAGACGGGCCGCCAAGGCAAGATGCACTGCAAATCCCCCGGCTTTTTATGGACAGGGTTTGGCAAACGGGGATAGGCTGGCATTGAATTTTTACACAAAGGGCCTTTTCAATATGGCAAATATACTGTTGGCCGAAGATGATGCTTCCATGCGAGGCTTCCTCACCGCCGCCCTCGAAAAGGCCGGACATAGAGTCACGCCCTGCGTTGATGGCTTGAGCGCACTTGGTGCGGTAGAGGCATCCCCCGAACGGTTCGATCTTCTGCTATCCGACATCGTAATGCCGGGCATGGACGGGATCGAACTATCCACCCGCGCCGCCAAGATTCATCCTGGCCTGAAAGTGTTGTTCATCACCGGATTTTCCGCCGTGGAGCGAAATGATCTTACGGATGCCAAAGTAGTTTCCAAGCCGTTCCACCTTGGCCAGTTGGTCCAGCAGATCGATGAAATCCTCCTGACATGATATCGCGGTTTAAACCCCTCGCTTTTTTATTGTCCGGGGTCACCCTTGTCGCCGGATGTGCGGGTGGACCATCATTCACCACAAGCGGGCGGACAGACACAGCGCAGGAAATTGCCGCCAAGGGCCACCTCACCCGCCGCGATATTCCGGCGTCGCCCTTTATCCTTGCCAGCTGGCAACGGATTACCGATCCGGCCGCGCCTGTGAATGTTTATATCGAAGGTGACGGTCTGGCATGGCTCAGCCGCTCCAGCCCCTCCCTCAATCCGACACCCAAGCACCCGACGGCCTTATCGCTTGCCGCGCTCGACCCAGCGGCGAATGTCGTCTATATCGCCCGCCCCTGCCAGTATTCGGAAATCGGGGCACCGGGGAATGCCTGTCCGGATATTTACTGGCGCGGTCAACGCTTCGCGCCTGAAGTGGTGCAAAGTTATATAACCGCCCTGAACGGGATCGCAACGCAGTCATCGGGTGGATTTAATTTGATCGGCTATTCAGGCGGCGCGAATATTGCGGGCCTGGTTGCGGCACGGCGCAGCGATGTTCTGAGCCTTCGCACCGTGGCGGGCAATATCGACAATGATGCTTTCACAAATCTTCACAATGTCAGTGCGATGCCGGGTTCTTTGAATATGGCGTATGAAGCGCAGAAGCTTGCTGCCCTGCCCCAGATGCATTTTATCGGTGCGCAGGATGAGAATGTGCCAGAGGCCATCTTCACAAGTTACGTGAGCAAGGCCGGACCATCTTCCTGCATACATTCCAAGATCTTGCCGGGCGGTTCTCATACCGAAGGTTGGGAAGCGCAATGGCCGGTTCTACTAAGTTTGCCTGTCATCTGCGAATAACCCGCCCGGTTTTCCACACATCCTCCCCACCGATATCAAGCATGAAAAAGCCCCGCATGAAGCGGGGCTTTTCCTGATTTCTTTGTGACCGAAGGTCTTAGAATTTGTATCCAGCGCGGACGAAACCGGAGTGAGCATCATAGTCAGATTTCACTTCGTAATCGTAGTCGGCTGTGAATTCCCAGTTGCTGTCCAGTTCGTAGCCAATCGAAGCGCCGATGTTGAACGTGCCGTGGGCTGGTTCCAGACCATCTGTGCGGAAGGCTGCGCCGCCGCCTGTGAAGTTCGATGTCGTTTGGACATTGTCGCCAACGAGGTCATGACGGTAGCCAACATTCAGAGCAGGACGGACTTTGGAGCCGTTGCCGCCATCGAGGTCCCATGAAACTTCAGCGCCGATACCTAGTTCGAATACATCGAGGTCATCGTTGTTGACGTTCTGGTTCAGACCACCGGCACCTGTTTCGTTGTAGTCATCGATGCTGATGTGCTGGTAATGGGCCAGTACGGATGGTGTGAAGGTTGTCACTTCATCGAGAGCGATGTCATGTCCGGCTTCAGCGTAGGCAATGTACTGGTTGCTGTCATAACCGGCTTTCGCTGTCAGGCCTGTGATGGCGCCAACATCGTGACGTGTCTGGTCGATATCATTCCAGGCGTAACCCAGAGTACCTGCTAGGTAGGTATTCGGAGCGACGTCATAGCTTCCGTAAACGGAAACTTGGTAGCTGTCGACATCGGACTCAGTGCGGTTGGCGTTTTTGGAGTCTACATCGGAGTTTGCGTAGCTCAGTGCAACCCCAACAGTCCCTTGTTCAAGAACGTTGGCTGTATCAACACCGACTGCGATACCGAATGTGTCAGCTTCGTAACCATCAACACCATCACGGGCATCCTGGTCAGCCAGTTGGCCGAAACCTTGAACCCATGCTGTCAGGCCGTTGGCAACTTCGCCAGCAACCATACCTGTTTC
>CAZUYV010000090.1:0-7643 GCA_964624435.1 uncultured Micavibrio sp.
TTCGCTTCATATTCAAGCGGTGTGAGTTTGTAGCAGCCGCTGACCACATCGGGCACGGCCATTTGCAAACCGAACTGGTCGGCATCCATGAATGGTTCGTGGATGATGGAGACATGAACGACTTGCGGCTTGATATAGCCTTTATCAACCTGGCTCTGCTGCTGCATGCTGCGAATATAATCGCCGGTCTGGCTGGTCGAAGACCCTGAAAAGGTCGGGTCATAGGTTTGCATTTCCGGCGTACCGTCATCATCCTGCGCCATGGCAAGGGTCGGTACGGCAAGAAGGGTAAGCAGCAAAATCGTTAAAATCCGGGACACGGGTAATTTCTCCATCGTTTGGAAAAGGATACAGGTATTGGCGGCGCGGGGCAATTATTCCCCTGACAATTTCCGGATGTTACGCGCAATGATTTCGGCCATGAAATTCACACTCGGGACGATTTTTGCATAATCAAGACGGGTGGGGCCGATAACGCCAACCGCCCCCACAAACGACCCCGCGCCATTGCGATAGGGGGTTAAGATCAGTGAGTAACCGCTTCCACGGAATACAGGATTCTCTGCCCCCAAAAATATCTTAACGCCATCGGCCTGAGAGGCTTCATCGAGGAGGCGGGACACTGTTTCCTTCGCCTCCAGCTGTTCCATCAACTGGCGGACGCGTTCGAGGTCTTGCAGCGAGTTCTGATCCAGCAGATTGGCCGTGCCCCGGACGATCAAGGTGCCATCGCCGGTGGGGAGGGCGAGTCCTTCTTCCACGATGCGAGTCATCATGTCGCCCAGTTCACCGCGGCGGGCGCCGATTTCCGTTTTGATTGCTTCGCGCATTTCGGCGAAGGTTTTGCCATAGAGGCGTTCAGAGAGAAAGTTGCTCGCCTGTTTTAAAATGTCTGGCGTAATTCCCATTGGCAATTCCATCACGCGGTTCTC
The DNA here is from genome assembly GCA_964624435.1 of uncultured Micavibrio sp. Lineage (GTDB taxonomy): Bacteria > Pseudomonadota > Alphaproteobacteria > Micavibrionales > Micavibrionaceae > Micavibrio_A. The sequence goes on from CAZUYV010000090.1 coordinate 933, forward strand.
AACCATGCCATCTTCGGGCACGATGATGACAAGCGCGCGGGTGGGTTGGAGCGAGACAAATTCAATATGGCGGATCGCCTTGTCGGCCTTGGGCGCGACGACAAGTCCGGCACTGGCGGAGAGGCCCGCCATAATGCGGCTGGCTTGATCGAAAATATCAGAGGTGGAGGATTGTTCGCTATATTGGGATTCCAGAACTTTGCGTTCGGCCTCGGTAAGCGATCCGATTTCCATGATCCCATCGATGAAATAACGCAGGCCTTGCGTGGTCGGCATCCGCCCGGCCGAGGTATGGGGAGATTCCAAAAGACCCAGATCTTCCAGGTCGGCCATCACATTCCGGATGGTGGCGGGGGACAGGTCAAAGGCGCGGGACAGTGTGCGCGACCCCACCGGATCGCCGCTGGCCATATAGGATTCAACGATTCCGCGGAATATATCTCGCGCCCGTTCATCAAGGTTGGCGTAAGGCACTGTTGTTTTCATTTCCAATACTATATAGAAAGGCTTTGAAATATGAAATATCAAGAAGAGAGCAAAATATGACCCGCCCATCCGGCCGCGCTGGCAACGAACTGCGCACTATCGAAATCATCCCCGGCTTTTCCAAGCATGCCGAAGGGTCTTGCCTGATCAAGTTCGGCAATACCCATGTTCTGTGCACCGCCACGGTGGAAGAAAAACTGCCGGGCTGGATGAAGGGCCTCGGCAAAGGATGGGTGACGGCAGAATACGGTATGCTGCCACGGTCTACCCACCAACGGATGGACCGCGAAGCGGCCAAGGGAAAACAAACCGGCCGTACGCAGGAAATTCAGCGCCTGATCGGGCGTGCACTGCGCGCTGTGGTCGATATGCCTGCGCTGGGCGAACGTCAGATCAAGGTTGATTGCGATGTCATTCAAGCTGATGGTGGCACACGCACGGCATCCGTCACCGGCGGATATATCGCCATGGCGATGGCGATGGAGCATCTGGTGAAAATCGGCGCGTTGCCGCGTTTGCCATTGACGGACAGCATCGCCGCCATTTCCTGCGGTATCTATGAAGGCAATCCTGTTCTCGATCTCGATTACGATGAAGACTCATCTGCCGATACCGATGCGAATTTTGTCATTACCGGCAAAGGCGGCATTGTTGAAATTCAGGGCACAGCGGAAAAAGACCCATTTTCACAAGAACAATTCCTGACGCTGCTCGATCTCGCCCGCAAGGGATGCGGTGAGCTTCAGGAAAAACAAAAAGCGGCGCTGGGGCAATAATTATGGTCCGAGCATTCCTTTTTATTGCTTTATTGATAATATGGCCTACATCGGCCAAGGCGGATGGCTTCAAATTTGAAAATATTCCCGATTTAGCAACAATGACATCCTATATTCAGTCGAATTTTTCTATAGGCAGTTCGCAGGAATCTCTTCGCAAAATTTTTGTACAACAAGGCGGAGCAACATTGATTGGACATCCGCAGAACAAAATGCTGGAAAAGTATATCTATGACATCAATCTTTGCTCTTGGTATTTGTGGCGTTGGAATATTTCAGCTCTCTATGATAGTTCCGGCAAATTGGTACAGGCTTACATGAACGGAGAGCCGGTTTTTTCCGCTGGTCCACAGATCAAACAATTTGAAAAAAAGAAGAACAAAGACGGAAAAATGGCGATTCAAAAGGTTATGACGCCGCGGCCTGAAGCCTCCAAAGGGGAGTCTATGTTGGCATCTATTGTTTACGACAATGACGGTGATCTGAATACGCTGGAAGATCAGGAGTTAATGAGTGCTGGGCCAAGCCGGGTCGATCCTATGAATATGGGAAAAATGCATGTCTATAAAATAAATTCGATATGGGGATCTATTTTTGATCATGACAAGACGAAATCTGTGGCTTCCTATAAGGGAGATTGCGTTGCTGTTGATCAAGCAATGGAACAAATAAAGTTGCAAGCCAAGAAGAAGCCGTAATGATCCAGACACTCGTTCTCGCCACGCACAACAAGGGAAAGAAGAAAGAGTTCGACACTCTTTTAGCTGGACTTGTTGGCGAAGTGAAATCGGCGGGTGACCTTGGTTTGGAAGAGCCGCACGAAACCGGTGCCACATTTCTTGAGAACGCAACCATGAAGGCCGTGACGGCGATGAAGGCCACGGGCCTTCCGGCGCTGGCCGATGACAGCGGCATGTGCGTGAACGCGCTGGACGGCGCACCTGGCGTATATTCCGCCGATTGGGCTGGTCCGGAAAAAGATTTCAAGCGGGCAATGGCAGATGTCCATGACCGCATGGGGGATAATCCGGACAGGGGCGCGCAGTTTATGTGTATCCTCGTTCTGGCCTACCCCGACGGCCGGATTGAATCTTTCGAAGGAAAATGCGAAGGATCGATTGTCTGGCCCGCAAGGGGGCTGGAAGGTTTCGGGTATGACCCTATGTTCCTTCCCGATGGTAAAGACAAGACGTTTGGTGAAATGGGTGAGGAGGCAAAACATGCGATCAGCCACCGCGCCCGCGCTGTTGAAAAATTTATAACCTACTTACAAGGAGAAAAATCATGAGTGGTATCGGAAGAACAGCCAAGGCCGTCTGGCAAGGCACTGGTAAAGAAGGCAAGGGCGAGTTGACAACACAGAGCGCCGTTTTGGAAAAAACACCGTATGAATTTCATTCCCGTTTTGAAAATGGCAAACACACCAACCCGGAAGAATTGCTGGCGGCGGCGCATGCCGGCTGTTTCACCATGGCGCTGGCGTTCGGTTTGAACAAGGCCGGGTTCACGGCGGATGTTCTCGAAACAGAATGCACAGTCACCGTAGCGCCGGACAATGGCGGGTTCACGATCACGAAATCGGAACTGGTTCTGGGCGCGAAAATTCCAAACATTACCCAAGCACAGTTTGATGAAATCACAGCCGGTGCAAAGGCCGGTTGCCCGGTTTCCAAATTGTTCAACACAGAAATCACGCTCGACGCCACGCTAGAAGGCGCGGCGGCGGCAGCTTAACGATTATGCAGAACGGCCAATTCGGAATTTATGTTCATTGGCCGTTCTGCGCCTCCAAATGCCCGTATTGCGATTTTAATTCGCATGTGGCGGACAGCATCGACCATTCCGCATGGCGCGAGGCCTATAAAAAAGAAATCGAACATTATGCACAACTGACCAAGGGGCGCACGGTAACATCCGTGTTCTTTGGTGGCGGCACGCCATCGTTGATGGAGCCAGCTACAGCCGCCCTGATCATCGATGAAATCCAGCGCCACTGGCGCATTTCCAATGATTGCGAAATCACGCTGGAGGCCAACCCGACCTCAGTCGAGATTGATAAGTTCCGTGATTTTCGCGCAGGGGGCATTAACCGTGTGTCTATTGGTGTGCAATCGCTCAACAATGACGATTTGAAATTTTTGGGCCGCGCGCATGATGCCGGGGAAGCGCGGCGCGCAATTTCCGATGCCGCCGCGATATTCGATCGTTATTCGTTCGATTTGATTTATGCGCGGCCCGGCCAGACGGTTCAAGCGTGGGAAAAAGAATTGAAAGAGGCGATCATGATGGCGGGCGATCATCTGTCCGTTTATCAGCTCACTATTGAAAAAGGTACGCCGTTTTATATTCAGCATGAGCGCGGCGATTTCAAAATACCTGAAGAGGAAATTGCCGGGGACTTGTATGAGGCCACGCAAGCCATTTTAGGCGAGGCTGGAATGCCCGCCTATGAAGTATCCAATCACGCGCGCGCAGGGCAGGAATCAGGCCATAACCTTACCTACTGGCGTTATACCGATTATGTGGGCATCGGCCCCGGTGCGCATGGGCGTTTAACGATTAATGACCACAAGCAAGCGACCCGTGGGCATCGTGCGCCTGATATCTGGCTGGAACGTGTCGCCGCGCAGGGGCATGGCGGACATGATTTTGAATCCCTTACGCGCCGCGACCGTTTTGTGGAATGTTTGATGATGGGGATGCGCCTTGAAGAAGGTATCCCGGTTGAGCGTCTTGAGGAAGAAGGCGGGCAGAAGATTGATCAATTGTTATCGCTCGATAAAATAAAAGCCCTTCGGGGTGAAGGGCTTTTAACATTTGACGGTGTGATTATCAAGCCGACCCGCGACGGACTGCAACGCCTCAATGGCATGCTGTCCTATCTGCTTTAGCTATTTTTTCGCCGTCAGGATGCTGCCAAAGTCAGTGCCATTGATACTGACCTGTCCGCCTTGGCCGAACACGACATCATAGGATTTGCTGGAAACATCATTGGGAACAGATTGGCCGATACCGCTGATCGCGCTGACAGTCAGGATGGCACCTAGGAAATCCTGCCGCGTGTTGGCCGGCGCTGTCAGCATCGCCTGTTGCAATTGGGTGTTGATACTATCAAGTCCCGTTACTGTTGCCTTTACCCGTTCCGGCGCGCCCATTAACATTGCAAAGATGTGGTAGGCATCGGCCTGTCCTTCCTGTGGACGGGCGGCGATCTGTTCTTTTGTCAGCGGTGTTGTCGCGGCGCGATCAGCAAGGTTGGTTGTCATCGCTATTTTGGGCAAAGTTGCCGTAAAATTCGTATCAGCACTGAAAATGGAGATGCTGTTGAATGTTGTATCGGCCTTACCAGTCCAGACGGTTGGTTCCAGTTCATTCAGTTTCGATGCAACAGTAACATTGCCAATCGTGACAGTGTTCTGTTTGACGAGGTCGTTCACCTGAACCTTGTTGAGATTGCCATTCAGGGCTGTGAAGTGGCCGAGCTTGGTGTTCCAGACACCGGAAATGGTTTGCGAACTGATATCGGTGCGGGCCAATTGTTGCTTGCCACTAAAACTGTTGATCGGTGTGGGAAGGGCAAGGGACACTTTCCAGTTGTCCGTACCATCCGGCGTGGCATTGATGGCAACCATGCCGATTTCACTGCGCACGTTCTTGGCATCGGTGTAAGTGATATGCGGCAAGGTGAACGCATAATAACCATTCGCTTTTTCCACCGTGACATTGCCATTGGTTGTCAGCGTGCAGCCGTTTTTCAGGGCCGTGGCTTTTTGTGCCTCGATAAATCCTTCGATCTGGCCTTTCAAAATTTGAGCCTGTGGATCAAGCGCCTGCGCGTAAGCGGCAGGAGCAAAAATCAGTGCCAGAAAAGCCAAGATTACAAATTGTTTCATGAAGAGAATCATCCTTTGGTTGGTACGGTATCAATAAACCCGGGAAATAAGCCAATTTTATGGCTGTCCTCCATTTGAATTAACGCAAATATGAAGTAAATCAATGGTATGACAGTTTCGAACACAGCCGTAAAGGCGGAGGGGCGGGTTACCGCTGTCCTTGGCCCCACCAACACCGGCAAGACATATTATGCGATTGAGCAGATGCTGACCCACAAGACGGGCTGCATCGGTTTTCCGCTTCGTCTGCTGGCACGGGAAAATTACGACCGTGTGTGCGAAAAAATCGGGGTGTCACATTGTGCACTGGTGACGGGCGAAGAAAAAATCGTGCCATTGAATGCACGGTATTTTTTCTGCACCGTGGAATCGATGCCCGTCGAAGACCCGTTCGATTTTCTGGCCGTGGATGAGGTTCAATTATGCGCCGATCCGGACAGGGGGCATGTGTTTACGGATCGATTGTTGCGTGCCCGCGGGATTGAGCAGACGATGTTCATGGGATCGGATACGATCCGCCATATCATCACCGGGTTGGTGCCACATTTGGAAGTTATAACCCGTCCGCGTTTATCGACCCTCGAATATACAGGATTTAAAAAACTCACCCGCCTGAATAAACGCACGGCGGTTGTCGCCTTTTCGATTGATGATGTTTATGCGATTGCCGACCTTGTCCGGCGGCAACGCGGTGGAACGGCGGTTGTCCTCGGTGCGCTTTCCCCGCGCACACGTAACGCGCAGGTGGATATGTATCAATCCGGCGAGGTTGATTTCATGGTGGCCACCGATGCCATCGGGATGGGCCTGAACATGGATATCCGCCATGTCGCGTTGGCCGCCACCCGTAAATTTGATGGTGAAAAGGCAAGACCGCTCAGCACAGCCGAACTCGCGCAGATTGCCGGACGGGCGGGGCGCTATACCAAGGATGGAACGTTTGGCGTAACCGGGAATGTCAAAGACCTCGCGCCCGATGTGGTGGAGGCTATTGAACGCCACCAGTTTGATTCACTGCCCGCCATTTACTGGCGCAATGCCGAACTCGATTACCATTCACCGCTTGCGCTTATCAAATCTCTGGAACGTGGTTCTGGGAAATCTGTTTTGCTCAAAGGACGGCCCAGCGATGATTACCTGACACTAGCGCAGATGATGGAGCGGGGAGAGGTGATGGGGCGGGCGACATCGGAAGATGACGTCAAGCTGCTCTGGGAGGTGTGCCAGATTCCGGATTTCAGGAAGACGCTCACTGAAACGCACTCGGACCTTGTCGCCGAAATTTATACGCACTTAAAAGATACGCAGCTCCTTCCTGAAGACTGGATGGAAGACCATATCCGCAAGCTGGATAGCGTTGAAGGCGATGTCGATACGTTGATGGCCCGTATCGCCCATATCCGGACCTGGACCTTTGTGACACACAGAAAAGAATGGGTTGCCGACCCATCGCATTGGCAGGATCGAACTTTACGGATCGAGGATCGTTTGTCCGATGCCCTGCATGAGGCGTTAACCAAACGCTTTGTCGATAAACGATCGGCAGTTTTGCTGGG
>CAZUYV010000091.1:0-7606 GCA_964624435.1 uncultured Micavibrio sp.
CCGCCATGCATGCCGGGCTGAATATATTGTGTGAATTCTTTCTTGCCCATATAGGCGCCGACCGGGAAGCCGCCGCCAAGACCTTTGGCGAGCGTAATCAGATCGGGGACCACGTTATAGCGTTCATAAGCGAAGAGTGTGCCTGTGCGGCCCATACCGGCCTGAACCTCATCAAAGATCAGCGCGATTTTTTCGTCATCGCAAAGTTTGCGCAGGCCATCGAGGAAGTCCTGTGTCGCCGGAATGATTCCGCCTTCGCCCATCACGGGTTCGACAATAATGGCGCAGGTGTTTTTGTTGACCAGCGCCTTGACGCTGTTCAGGTCATTGAACTCCGCTGCGTGTGTGCCGGGCAGGAGAGGGCCGAATCCTTCACGGTACGCAGTCTGCCCCATGACGGAGAGCGAACCCATGGAGCGGCCATGGAAGGATTTGTTGATGTAGATGATTTCGAAAGCCTCGGGGCCTTTGACCTTTTGCGCCCAGGCGCGCGCGGTTTTAAGTGCGCCTTCGACGGCCTCGGTCCCAGAATTGCAAAAGAAAACCTGATCGAAATCGCTCACGGCCAGCAGCGTCTCGGCGGCCTCCATCCGGTATTCATCGGCGACATAGCAAAGCCCCATATGGAGCGTATCAACCTGTTTTTTGATGGTTTTGGTGAGGGCGGGGTGGCCATAGCCCAGCGCCATCACGGCGATTCCGGCACCGAAATCGAGGTATTTCTTGCCATCGGCATCGGTGATGTAAACGCCCTTGGCCTTGCGGAACTGCATGGGCCAGAAATTGTAAACATTGATGAGTATTTCATTGGCGCGCGCCAAAAAACCGCTATCCGTCATGCTGGCCTCCACTGTCCTAATCTTTTTATAACTTATTCAATTATAAGCGATTTTAGACATTTAAGCCAGTGTAGTCGATGCCGCGATGCGGCAGGTCAAGGAAACCAACGTGTTACGGCTTGTATTCGTAACGCATGTAATTCATGTGACGATCATTTTCACCGGTGCGTTTGTGAATCTCCTTGAAGCCCATTTTTTCAAAGAGTCTTTGACCCGGCGCATTGGTATGAACAACGCCAGCCAGAACATGGCGCAAGCCAGATTGGCCTGGCATATAGCCACTAGGCGTGGCTTCAACATTCCGGAATTGTTCGGGCGTGGCGCTTGTGCCATGCAGTTCAGGTGCGACTTCCAGAATCTTTTGAATCACAACCGGGGCAATTTTTTTACCGACATATTCAGGCGCAGTGAAAGTTGCGCCTACAACGGCGAAGTCTTCCTTGCATGTCCCAAAGGGGTAGCCGGGGAATTTTCCTGCGAGGCTGCGGGAGTCGATAGGGGTTGTTACAATTGCGCCAGAGATAATGGAACCATCATCCGGATTTTTAACGCCAACCATATAGGTGTTAATGCCGTTTTGCAGATCCTCTAAGCTCTTTTCTTTCACGTAATTTTCATTGCCTTGAGTGGCCAGCCATTGCCGCATTTTTTCAAAACCGGCATGGAATTGGTCAGCATCCCCTTTGGACAAGAGAAGGGCTTCAATAGGAAAATGAACTTTTCCGATCAGGGCTGGTATATGCAGTCCTTGAGGAGGTTTTGGTTCTTCGATTTTTTGAGTAGGGTTGTACATCACACGCCATCCTTAGCAGTTCGTCATAAGTTTCTTTTTTCTTTGGAAGATAAAAAGACCCTTCTCCGTTTACAGAGGGGGTTCTTGTGACCGCTAGCGATTGGAAGGCTTATCGTTTTTATTGTGTGATGTTAGGCATCACGTCCGAACCTGAACCAACGGGCGGTCAGGTTGTACGTCGTCGTTGAGAGTTGACGATATCGTGGGACAGTGTGCTCATGGGTGTGGTTATACGGCAGATTATCAAAATCAGCAAGAAAAAAATCAAGGTGATTTCAAGGCGGTAGCGCCGTAATGGTTAACGGGGCAGGGACGCCTCGACCAGCCGGGCCCAGTATTCAATGCCCAGGGGAATGATCTCGTCATTAAAATCATAGCCGACATTATGGAGGCCCTTGTTGTGCGGGCTTTTCTCGTCTGCTTCCGCCTGCCCCATCCAGATATAGCAGCCGGGGACTTCCTGCAGCATCGCACCGAAATCTTCAGCCCCCATGCAGGGGTCAACAGAATCGTTAACGTTTTCGGGCCCGACAAGGCCACGGGCAACCTCGGCGCAAAAGGCGCTTTCGGCGGATGAGTTAATGGTGGGATCGTAACCATCGTTAAAGGTCGCGCTGGCCGTGCCACCATGAAGGGCGGCCACGGATTTAGCGACGTCTTCCACGCGGGATTTCAGAAAGGCGCGGGTGTCCACCTTGAAGGCGCGGATCGTGCCTGTCAGCACAGCCTTATCCGGAATGACGTTGAACGCGCCGGACCCGGCATTGAAATTCGTGACAGTGATCACGGCCTGATCAACAGGGTCAACCTGACGGGAGACGATGGTTTGCAATGACATGATCACTTGGCTGCCGATCACAATCGGATCAATCGAACGGTTGGGCATCGCGGCGTGACCGCCTTTTCCCGTCAGCGTGATTTCAAAAGAATCCGTGGAGGCCATGATAGGGCCGGGCTTCAAACCAATCGTGCCCTTCTTCATACCGGGCCAGTTGTGCATGCCAAACACGGCATCGATTTTATAATCCTTGAAGAGACCTTCCTTGATCATCTTCACCGCGCCAGCGCCACCTTCTTCGGCTGGTTGAAAGATCAAATGCACGGTGCCGTTAAAGTTGCGTGTTTCAGAAAGATATTTAGCCGCGCCCAGCAGCATCGCGGTGTGGCCATCATGACCGCAGCCATGCATCTTGCCGGGAATTTTCGATGCCCATGGCTGGCCCGAGGCCTCAACCATATCGAGCGCATCCATATCCGCGCGCAGGGCAACGGATTTACCGCTGTCATTCTTTTGCCCTTCTATCGTCGCAACAATGCCTGTACCGGCATAACCCGATTTGAATTTAATGCCCCATTCGGTGAGCTTGCGTTGCACGAGATCATTCGCAAAAGTTTCTTCGTAACAGGTCTGCGGATTCTGGTGCAGTTCGCGGCGATAGGCGGCGATTTCATCTTTCAGGGCGGCGATAGAATTGCTCAGCGTCATTTTATTTTTCCAAATCTTCCTTCATGCGGGCCAGCAAACCAGTGGATTGATGGGTGAGGGGCCCAAGCCAACGATCATACACATTCTTAATTGGAACGGCATCCAGATAATTCCAGCGCACCCGGCCTTCTTTTTTCACAATTACGAGGCCAGCCTTTTCCAGCACGCCAAGATGCTGCATCACCGTGCAGCGATCCAGCCGTCTTTTGAAACGGTCGCAAAGGTCACCGGTGGTTTGCGGGCCTTCCTTTAGAAGGTCGAGGATTTCCCGGCGTTTTCCATCCGCTAGGGCCTTAAAAACCAGTGTCTGTTTGTCTGTACTTGACATGTTATAAATTTATAACATATAATCGAAATTATCAAGAACAATTTTAATGGAGGACACCCAAATGAATCTTGAATTTACAGTACAAACCCGCATTCAAAAGCCTGTGGCAGAGGTTTTCGATGCCGTCTACAACCCCGACAAAATGGTGAAATATTTTCCCCAAGCCGGTGTGAAGGGGGCGATGGATGAAGGTGCCACCGTGCATTGGCAATTTTCGCATGAAGAAAATCACCGCGACCCGATTGCTGTGCATGTGAAGAAGATGGAGAAGAACAAGCGCATCGTGTTTGAATGGCGTGCCCATGAAATCGATAACAAAAAGCCTGATTACAATACAACGGTTGAAATGACATTTGAGGCGCTGAGCGCAGGTGAGACGTTGGTGAAGATCACTGAATCAGGATGGCGCGACAATGCGGCGGCGTTGGCAGGATCTTATCAGAACTGCAATGGCTGGACGCAGATGATGGCTTCGCTCAAAACATGGGTGGAACATGGGTTTGCCCTTGGTATGGATGGCTGCAAGCAGTAATTTATTGTGGTAAGATATTTGTCTTGTGCAGAGAGGGTATTTTGCAAGGACTAATCGCCACAGCATTCATTGAAAGTATTCGCAAGGGATACACCACCGCGACGTTCCGGTCAGATCTGGGCGCTGCGATGGTCGTATCCCTTGTGGCTTTGCCATTGTCCATGGCACTGGCGATTGCCGTTGGGCTGCCACCGCAACACGGTCTTTACACCGCGATTGTCGCAGGGATTGTCACGGCTTTGCTCGGCGGATCGAAGATGCAGGTCACTGGACCGACGGCGGCGTTTGTCGCCATCCTTGCCCCGATTGTCACCCAATATGGCTTGAATGGGCTGATCTGGTGTCAGTTGATGGCAGGGGGATTGCTGATTCTTATGGGACTTTTTCAGCTTGGTAAATATATCGAACATGTTCCTTATGCCGTAACGACAGGGTTTACATCCGGAATCGCTGTGGTGATCGCCACCTTGTCACTCAATGATTTTTTGGGGCTGCATATCGATCATATGGGAGATCATTATATCGACAAAATTATGGCGATTGCGGCGCATCTCATGCACCTTACGCCCGTCGAGGCCATTGTTGGAATTGGCACGCTTTTGCTTATTATCGGATTTGCCAGGCTCACAAAAATGATTCCTGCGCCTGTGGCAGGTATTTTCGGCGGAACAATCCTGTCCCTGATAGCGATGAAGCTAGGACTCAACGCCGATACAATTGCCACACGCTTTACCTATATATTGCCGAGTGGAGAGGCAGGTTCGGGAATACCACCAAGCCTGCCGCAATTTCATCTGCCGGAAATGATTTCGCTCTATCCCCTAGTTGTTCCGGCCATTACGGTAGCTTTGCTGGCGGCGCTGGAATCCCTGTTGTCAGCCACTGTTGCCGACAATATCAGCGAAGAAAAACATAATTCGAACGCTGAATTGGTTGGCGTGGGTATTGGCAATCTCGCTGCTGGATTCTTTGCCGGGATTCCGGCGACGGGTGCGATTGCACGGACGGCGGCCAATATTCATGCCGGGGCAAAGACACCAATTGCATCGGCCTTGCACGGGCTATTCCTGCTGACTTTTATGATGGTCCTAGCCAAGTATATTAGTCAAATTCCAATGGCAGCATTGGCCGCCTTGTTGCTCGTCACGGCGTGGCGCATGGCCCATATTCCTGTGTTTGTCGATATTCTGCGTACCGGGAATAGGAAAGAAACGGCTATATTGCTGGTAACTTTTTTCCTGACCATCTTTGCTGACATGGTGATAGGAGTCGGGGCAGGGCTTATTCTGTCGTGGATATTTCACATCACCAAGCGCTAAAGATTGGTCTTGCGCGGATCGAAAGCATCGCGCACGGCTTCGCCGATAAAGGTGAGCAGGGTTAGCATAAAGGCAAGGCTGACGAAGGCGGAAATGCCAAGCCATGGGGCCTGAAGATTGTTTTTGCCTTGGGAGAGCAATTCACCCAGCGAAGGCGAGCCGGGCGGCAGGCCAAGACCAAGGAAGTCGAGTGATGTCAGCGCGGTGATGGAACCGGTGAGGATGAACGGCATCAAGGTCATTGTCGCCACCATCGCGTTGGGCAGTACATGGCGGTACATAATGGTGAGGTTTGATACGCCGAGCGCATTGGCAGCGCGGACATAATCGAAATTGCGGGTGCGCAGGAATTCAGCGCGGACAACATCGACGAGGCTGACCCATGAAAAGAGCAACAGGATGGCCAGCAGCGTCCAGAAACCCGGCACGAACATCGCGGAAAAGATAATCAGAATATAAAGCGAAGGCATGGAAGACCAGATTTCCATCAGGCGCTGCATGAACAGATCGAGCTTGCCGCCGTAATAACCCTGAAACGCACCCGCCGTGATACCAATCAGCGAAGAGATGATAGTGAGTGTCAGGCCGAAGACGACGGAGATGCGGAAACCATAGATGACGCGCGCGGCGACATCGCGGCCCTGATCATCCGTGCCAAGGATATTTTCCCCGGCAGGTTTTGATGGCGCGGGTTCGGGCAGGGAATAGCTGATCGTGTCATAGGAGAAACGGATCGGCGGCCAGACCATCCAGCCCTTGGCATCGATCAATTGCTGAACATAGGGATCGCGGTAATCGGTTTCGGTTTCGAAATCGCCGCCGAAGGTTGTTTCCGGATAATTTTTGAGAACGGGCGCGTAGAGGCCGCCATCATACGAAATCAAAATCGGCTTGTCGTTCGCAATCACTTCGGCGAACAGGCACACGACCATCAGGATCAGGAAAATCCAGAAGGACCAGTAGCCGCGTTTGTTGGCCTTGAACTGCGCCAAGCGGCGGCGGGTGAGGGGGGTGAGTGCCATGGAGGCATTTTAGGGATAGTAGGGCAGGCCGCCAAGCCCTGATATGCAGATCATCCCCGGTTTACTGGAGCGTTTTGGGCCCCGGGTGTGTGGCATCATTGTCCGTAGGGGCAACACCCAGTATTCTTTGAGCTTCTGCCAAATGTTGCCCCGGTTTGCCGAGAATGGCTTCAAGCTCTTCGTTTTGTTTTTTTATTCTGGCTTCCCGTTTTTTGGCCATGAAATCCGGTTCTTCGGTCATACCGGTTGTCCAGCCTTCTACGAAGATTGCTTTGACGAGAGGATCTGTTGAATCACACTTTTCGGAAATGTATGAATCTACCTTTGAATAATCTTCTTCAAAGGCATCGGCCATCTGTTGAATGAAATATTGATATTTCTCTTCAGGAGAGAGTCTTTTGATCAGGCGTTTTTCTTCAGCGTTTAACAGGTCGATTTTTGTCTGATCGTTTTCTTCCTGGGCCGCGGAGAAGGCATCGCGAAGACCGGTGAGTTTTTATAGGTTCTGCTGGCCATCTTAGTGGACCACGTAAGAGCCGGTTCCAGTTTTTTCGATGATGGAGAGGCGCTTCATCTGGTCATCCGATAGTTTCGGCATGTTGTTGTCGTTACCGGCGCGGGTGGCCATCTGGGCCGTGATCTTGGTCTGGATCGCCTTGATTTCATCATTGGCGGAAATCAGCGTGTTATCCAGAATGAATTTCAATTCTGCTTCGGATGTGGATGAAATGCGGCCTTCCGCCTTGATGCGGTCGCGCAGGTTTTTCAGCTTGTCCTGAATCTCTTTGAAATCCATTTTATTGTACCCGTGTTCGATGAAGTGAACGGGAAACTATAGAGATTCAATTATTCTGTCAAATGTTTTCTGTGGTTAAACCGTCCGGGCCTCAAAGTCTATGCGCGGATCGACGACAACATAGACAACGTCACGGATGAGCGTGGTTAACAGCCCCATGAGGGAGAATATATAAAGAGTCCCTAATACAACGGGGTAGTCGCGATTGATGACACTCTCATACCCCAGCAGCCCCAACCCATCCAAGGAGAAGATGACTTCGATGAGCAGGGAGCCTGTGAAGAAGATGGCGAGGAAGGCGGAGGGGAACCCGGCGATGACAATCAGCATCGCGTTGCGGAAAACATGTCCATAGAGCACCTGTTTTTCCGAGAGGCCCTTGGCGCGGGCGGAGAGAACGTATTGTTTGCCGATCTCATCGAGGAATGAATTCTTCGTGAGCATGGTGAGGCCCGCAAAACCGGAGATCACCATCGCGGCGACGGGCAGCA
>CAZUYV010000092.1:0-7597 GCA_964624435.1 uncultured Micavibrio sp.
AGTAGCAAAACCCTGCCCTACAATCAATCATGACCTACAAAATACCCGATAAAGATGCCGTTTTACGCCTGATCCTCGAAAGCACTTCCCCTTTGACCAAGCGGGAAATCGTCGCTGCCTTCAATGTTCGCGGTGATGACCGGCGGATTATCAAGGATATCCTTCGCGAACTGGAAGATGAAGGATTGGTGGTGAAACAGCCAGGGCAGGAATATGCCGCGCCTCAGGGCCTTCCATCCGTCATCGTTGCGGAAGTGGTTGAAATCGATATCGACGGTGATGTCTTCGCCAAACCCGTTGAGTGGAATACTGCGCAGGGGGAAATCCCGCGTATTGAGATTGTGCCCGATGAAAAAAAAGGCCATCCGACATTGAAGGAAGGCGACCGTGCCCTCGTCCGCCTGAAACGTTTTTCCGATGCGCTCTATGAAGGCCGCGTCATTAAGAAGCTGGACAACGATCAAGGGCAGGTTATGGGCCTCGTTGTTCAGCACAAGCGCGCATGGGTTTTGCAACCCACCGACAAACGTGCCCGCCATGATTTTGATATCGCGCAGGATGATTTGAATGGTGCCACCGATGGTGATCTGGCGGTAGGCGAACTGTCCTCCGCGCGTGGATCGGTGCGCAAGAAGGTTCGCATCATTCAAGTGATTGGCAGACGCGATGATCCCAAAGCAATCTCCTTGATCGCGATGCATGAATCCGGTTTGCGCGAGAACTTCCCCGATGCCGTGATCGAAGAAACCAAGGATATGAAGGTTCCGGATCTCAAGGGCCGGGAAGATTTGCGGGAATACCCGCTCGTCACCATCGATGGCGCCGATGCACGCGATTTCGACGATGCCGTGTTCGCGCAGAAAGATGGCAATGGATTCCACCTGATTGTGGCCATTGCCGACGTTGCCTTCTATGTCCGCCCCGGCTCTCCGCTCGACCGTGAAGCCTATCGCCGTGGGAATTCCACGTATTTTCCTGATCGCGTCGTTCCCATGCTGCCGGAGGCTTTGTCGAACGATCTTTGTTCCCTGCGGCCGAAAGAAAACCGTGCCTGCATGGCATTCCATCTCTGGATCGATGAAAATGGCGCACTGACAAAATATAAAATCGTGCGCGGCCTGATGCGCTCAGTCGCCCGCCTGACCTATGATCAGGTGCAGGCCGCCAAGGATGGCGTTAAGGACGACGTCACCGAGATGCTGATGGGTGATGTCATCAACCCGCTCTATGAAGCTTATGCCATTCTCGATCAGGCCCGTATTCGCCGCGGCGCATTGGAACTCGACCTGCCCGAACGGCAAATCCTAATCGATAAGGCCGGCAATATGACGGGCGTTAAGAACCGCGCCCGGTATGACAGCCATAAGCTCATCGAAGAATTCATGATCCTTGCCAACGTGGCGGCGGCTTCCGCATTGGAAGCGCGAAAAGCACCATGTGTCTACCGCGTGCATGATAAGCCCTCGCCTGAAAAGCTCGGTGCGGTCAGTGAATTTGTTGAATCTTTCGGCCTCTCCCTCCCTAAGGGACAAGTGACAAAACCTGCGCAGATCAACGCTATCCTGACCAAGGCGAAGGAACTCCCTTACAGTCAATTGATCTCTCAAGTCATTCTGCGCTCGCAATCGCAGGCGATCTATCATCCTGAAAATATCGGCCACTTTGGCCTCGCTTTACAACGCTATGCCCACTTCACCTCACCCATCCGCCGTTATGCCGATTTGCTCGTGCATCGTTCTTTGATCCGCGCTTACGATCTCGGCCCCGGTGGCCTGTCGGATGAAGAAGAAGTGACACTGGAAGAAAAATCCGAACATATCTCGCAAACAGAACGCACATCGGCCGAGGCGGAACGATCCTCTGTTGATCGTTTTACTGCCAAATGGATGTCCGAACGGATCGGCGCGCAATTTGAAGGTAAGATCAATGGCGTCACGCGCTTTGGCCTCTTCGTTACGCTCGATGAAAATGGCGCTGATGGTCTTATCCCCATTCGTTCCCTGCCCGATGACTATTACATTCATGATGAACAGCAACATGCCCTGATCGGCCGGAAATCCCGCCGCATTTACCGACTCGGTGCCGCGTTAACCATTAAGATTGTTGAAGCCGACGGCCTGACAGGATCCAGCGTTTTCGCGGTTGTGGGATCGGCGGGGGCAGATATCCCCGGGATTAAATTCAAAAGAACTAATAATGCATTGCAAAAACCAAGCGATCGCGATAAACAAAAATCATACAAAAAGAAAAAGACCACCCCAAAGCACCGGCGCAAATAGAGACTGTTTAAGTTAACAAGTTCAATGTTTACAGGGGGAATCTATGTTGAGCACCAGAGGCACAGAGTCTCTTCCCTATTCTCCTGATCTTTTGAAAGCGATTATTCGCGCCAATCCCGACTCCATTTCCTTTGAAAGCCTACGGAACGCATTCCCGGATGGTCCAGATAATCTAGCACAGAGAATGCTTGTCGATCTATATCGTCTAAAGGCCGATGGGCTTATTAAGACCAGTGGTGGCGAAAAATTTTTTACGGCAACAAAGCCTCTTTCTGATTTGGCCATTGCACGAGTGCAAGACACACACGACAGAGAACGTTCTACCCTGAAGCTTGAAGGGCTTGAGGATGATCTGCCGATGGAAATAAGCATTGCATCCAAACAGATCCGCCAACATCGCCTAAAGAAAGGCGACAGGATTTTTGTTAAACTTTCGCGCCATCATGGCGTGGAACTCAAAGCCAAATATATCAGCAAGCTGTCCTATAATAAGAACCCAATTCTGACGGGCCGTTTCAATACAGCCGCGAATGGTGACGTCCGTTTCGTTCCAAACGATAAAACTATTCGCACTACCTTTTCCGCAAAGGGCGCTATTCCGAAAGATGTCTCCCACGATCAGATTTTCGTGGCAACGGTTCCTGGTAGGCTGGATATGGAAGATCCATCCGTTGATATCGCTGAACAACGCTGGGATCCACAGACAGGAAACAAGATTGCCCACATTATTGCCGACCGCCACGATCTACGTATTCAGCACAATGACGATGCCCGTCGCTCTGCACATAAGTTACTCCGTATAACGCGCCCGGATGAAGATACCAGAAGCCGCCGTATTTTTGAGAATGAACAAATTCTCGTTGTTGACCCCATCAACTCGCCCGGTGATTTTGATGATGGCATCTTCGCTGAAATCGTTCCCGGCAGAATGCTCCGCACTCTTGTCGTGGTAACGGATGTTGCTTCTTATATTCATCCGCATTCGCGCTTAGATAAATATGCGCTGGAACGTGGGCGCAGCTATTACTTCCCTCAAGAACGTGAATTTTTTCACATGTTCCCTGAAGTTTTAGCCATTCGAAAAATAGCGATGCGCCAAGGACACGAACATCCCGTGCAATATATTGAACAATTCTGGGATATTGATAGCGGTGATTTAATTCGTTCCGATGTCGGGCTCGGAATCGTCAAGAAACACAAGAACCTTGTCTACCATACCTTTCAGAACTTGTTGAATGGTGATGAGCCGGCCATGAAAGCCTATCATGAGTTTGATCGCATCGCCTGGATGCGTGACCGGGAATATAATATTCAGTTAAGCGATCAGGGCATGGAAGATTCTTCCATTATGCAGGCCAAGGGCATTGTGCAGGCTATGATGGGACGTGCATGCATTGGCTTCGCAACGGCTCTCGAAGATAAAGGAACGCTCTACCTTCGCCGGAATCATGCTGGCCACTTTAATGATATGGCCTATGATCTTGCATCCGATCAGCTTCGCGCCTGGGGGTTCGATGCCCCCTATGAATCAAGCCGGTTAAGCCCACCCGTCATTAATAACATCCTGATGGAAGCTGATTCCCAGGGTATGCTTCCCAAAGTTGAGGCCTACATTCGCGAAAAACTACTTCATCGCGCCGAATATTCCGTGCGGTCCATCGGCCATTTCGGGGTCGGTGCAGAATATTACGGACACTTCACCTCCCCCATCCGCCGTTATGCCGATTTGTTTAACCAGCGCAGTTTCCACACAGCGTTTGGAATCCCATCCTATGGCTTGACCGATGAGATGACAGATCCCGGATTTGCCGTGAAAGTGGCCAACCACCTGAATGCAATTGATCACCGCGCTCTGGCGGTGGAAAGGGATTCATCCCGTTATTACGCCATCCGCGACCTTCAAAAACATGAAGGTGATAAGATGGTTGCTACTTTACATAACATAACACCTAACAATGACGTTGAAATCCTGCTACCTAATTTTGGCGGCCTTCGGCAAAGCATCCCAGGCCAATATTTGCCTGATGATTGGAAAGTAGCCCCCAACCAGAGCGGTTTGACCTTTCAAAGCAGAGTGTTTTTCCCACTAAACTCCCCTCTACGCATCAAAATTGGCAATGTTGCACCTCACCGGGCCATCTGGAACATTGATGAAATAGAACCCCGCTCTGTACGGCAAAAACCTGCGGCGTCGGCGCTACCACCCCTTCGAGCCATCGGATAGAACATTTCCTTGACACCCTGCTAAAAATCCGTATTTTGCAGTCTGAAATTCAAACATAAAGGTCTACAAAATGGCTAAAAAAGGCGGCGGCGCAACGAAAGTCCGCATGGAAAGCTCGGCAGGTACCGGTTTCCGTTACTACAAGAAAAAAGGCGCGAAGGCGACTGAGAAGCTGAAAATGAACAAGTTTGACCCATGGGCAACAAACCCAGAAACGGGCAAACGCGGTATGCATGTCGTTTTCGAAGAAAAGAAAATGCCACCGGCCAAAAAGAACTAAGGTTCTTTATCGCAAAAAATCAAGGCGCCTCACGGCGCCTTTTTTATTTCTTATGCGATGCCCCACCCTATTCGAGAAAGGCTCGCGCCTCTTGCATGTATGATCCAGGCTCGAGCTTGCCCTTGCCCTCAAACACGGTCGCGTTACGCCCGCCTTCCTTGGCTTCATAGAGGGCATCATCGGCCACTTTCAACACGCCCTCCATGGTCGCTGGGCCGCCTTGAATGATCGTGGCCCCGATGGATGTCGTGACCGTGATCTTGCCGCCTTCGGCAGAACATGGGAATGGTTCATCGGCAATGGCACGGCGCAGACGTTCGGCAACGTAATAGGCCATGTCGGTGGACACATCGGGAAGGATCACCACGAACTCTTCCCCGCCCAGACGGGCGACCAAGTCGAAGCTACGTAAGGAGTCCTGCACGCGCTGGGCGAATATTTTCAACACTTCATCGCCAACACCGTGACCATGATTGTCATTGATCGATTTAAAATGATCGATATCGAGCATCAGGACAGCGAGCGACTTCTTGCTGGCTTCGTTCTTCTGCAGAAGTTTCTGGAGGTGAACCTCAAAATAGCGGCGGTTATAAAGACCCGTTAGGGAATCTGTCAGCGCCATGGACAGGCTGAGCTCATAGTTGGAGCGCAGACGTTCCTGAAAGCGTTTGCGGCGCACCTGTGTGCGAACACGGGCCAGCAATTCATTGCGATCAACCGGGCGCAAGATGTAATCATGTGCGCCAATTTCAAGCCCATGGGCAATGCGCGGCATATCGTCTTCATTTGCAATCATCAGGATAGGAATGGATCGTGTCTTTTCGCTGGAACGCAGATGCGAACACAAACGAAGCCCGTCTTCATTGGCAAGGTTTAGGCTCACGGCAATCAGGTCATAATCGCCCTGCGTCACTTTGCTCATCGCCTCAATGCCTGTTTCGGCAATGATAACGATGTCGTCATCCGGTTTCAGGCCATCAACGAATTTCTGACTTTCAAAACTTTGATCTTCAATCACAAGGATACGGGCCTGCTCAACAGGCTCACTCATCGCGCTCGCGGTTTTATCAACCACGCCGAGCTGCGTCGCTGTGTTTTCACGCACCCGCCATTCATCGATCGTCATCTTTAGACGGACAAGGCTACGCACGCGCGCCATCAGGGCGGTATCATTCAATGGCTTTGACAGGAAATCGTCGGCACCGGCCTCAAGGCCCTTAATGCGGTCCTGTGCATCGGTCAGGGCCGTCACCATCACGACCGGAATATGCGCGGTGGCCGGGTCATCCTTGATCCGTCGGCAAACTTCAAACCCGTCCATGCCGGGCATCATAACATCGAGAAGAACAATATCCGGGCTCAATGAGGCAACTTTCTCCAGCGCCTCCTGCCCGTTTGTTGCGGTCAGAACGTCGTAATACTCGCTCGCCAGCTTGGCTTCGAGCAACTTTACGTTTGGCAATATATCGTCAACGACCAAAACACGGGCCGACATGATAAGTATCCTCTATTGATTGTCTTCTTCTTCGAAATCTTCCGGCTCTGCGTCCAGAAAGTCTTCATTATCTTCTTCATCGCTACGATCGGCGATTTCAAATTTTGGCTCGGTGCTTTCAACGATAGGCACCTCTTCCACGGGCGCAACTTCCACCGCAGGCTTGTTCAGATAAGTCTGGATGACCTCTAAAAAGCGCGATACAGAAATCGGCTTGGAAATATAATCTTCGCATCCGCCCTCGCGGATTTTCTCTTCATCGCCCTTCATGGCAAAAGCCGTGACGGCAATGACAGGAATATGTCTGAGGTCCTCATCATCCTTCAGCCATTTGGTCACATCGAGACCGGAGACTTCAGGAAGCTGGATATCCATCAAGATCAGATCAGGCTTCGATTCCCGGGCGATGTTCATCACATCAAGGCCATTGCGGGTTTCCAGTGTGCCAATGCCGTGCGCCTCCAGCAGATCATGAAACAATTTCATGTTCAGCTCGTTGTCTTCAACAATCAGGACGGTCTTGGTCATGGGTGTTTTTTCGATCCTTATTCCTTAGCGGAATGCTAACAGTGAAGTGGTTTCCAAAGTGTTAATATTCTGTTGTTTCATGGTGTTAGCCATAATCTGTGAAATCTACGGTTTGGCTGGCGCGACTTCAGTGCCGCCGCAGGAATCCGCCGAAACTTTCTCCAGCGAGATCAGTTTCTGGGTCACAGAGAAATCATCATACTCAATCAGCATGTCGGAAATAATGCCGTTTTCATGAAAGACGAGGCTCATTTCGTAATCGGATTGCTCTTCCTTGTCCTTTTGCGGGAACACGGCCATACGCACATGCCATGCCCGGCCATCCAGCAAATTGGCATCGATTTTATCGCCCTTGGCGATTTCAGATTTCGCCAGCTGTTTGCCGATGAAGCTGTTTATCTCGATCGGTCCTTCTTCATCGCTGCCATCGAACACGGCGGCGGAATAGAATTTGGTGCCGCCCTCGGCCTTCTCCAGCAGTTCTAGCGTGTGGCCAACGGGGAACAGGGTCTGCGCGGTCAGATCATATTTCAAACCATCCGGGCTTTTGAAAACCGCCTTGCCGCCCTTCACCGGGTCAACATCGGCATGGCCGCGCAATTCCTGATACATCTCGCCATCACGCTTGCGGCGCGATGTGTAATCGAAACTTGTGCCATCGATGCTTTCGAAGGTCGAAAAATCCGAGGCGATCTGCATGCCCGGGCTGTCGGCATAATCGTAATTGAGGGTGAAATGATGGTCGGTCACCCACGCATCGCAGGATTTCTTCCATTCATAGGTCATCTTAC
>CAZUYV010000093.1:0-7522 GCA_964624435.1 uncultured Micavibrio sp.
CGGCAAGTCCTTCGATCTGGGCCCGGAGTTCCTGACGCATAGCGTCAATGGGAACAACGGTGCGGCCGCGTTTGACGTGCCAATACGTCCAGCCGTTGCAAGAAGGGGCGTTCTGAACCAGAGCACCAACCTTGTGAATTGATCCGCGGTGCGGTCCCATGATGATGTTTCCATCGGCATGAACCTTCGCGATAGATTTACCCTTGGCATCGGTCAGTTCCGCGCCGGGCTTTAAATAACCATGTTCCAGCAGCCAGCCAAACGGAATGCGCATTTCCTCACGCTTATTCGCAAGGGTAATGTTTTCATCAGCACTGGCTTCGCAGGCATCAATCCGTTTTTGTGCGTACTTGATATATTCATCTTCGCGTTCTATTCCGATCCATTGACGGCCCAGCTTTTTCGCAACCGCGCCCGTAGTGCCCGTGCCAAAGAATGGATCCAGCACGACATCGCCAGGTTTGGTGGAAGAGAGAATAACACGCTGGAGCAGGGCTTCCGGCTTTTGCGTTGGATGGAGTTTTTCACCTTCATCATTCTTCAGGCGCTCGCCACCGGTGCAAAGGGGGATGAACCAGTCGGACCGCATTTGCAAATCTTCGTTCATCGCCTTCATAGAATCGTAATTGAAACGGTATTTTGAATCTTTGCTCTTCGCGGCCCAGATCATCGTTTCATGGGCATTCGTAAACCGCTTGCCCTTGAAATTCGGCATTGGGTTTGATTTCCGCCAGATAACATCATTCAAAATCCAGTAACCAAGGTCTTGCAGAATATAACCAAGACGAAAGATGTTGTGATAGGACCCGATGACCCAGATGGTGGCATTGTCATCCAGTGCTTCGCGGGCAGCGGAAAGCCATTGCCGCGTGAAATCATCATAAACTTTCAGGGAGTCAAACTTGTCCCAGTCGTCGTCACAGGCATCAACCTTGGAATTGTTCGGGCGGGTGAGCTCACCGCCCAGCTGAAGATTGTATGGGGGGTCCGCAAAAATCATATCGACGGATCCTTTGGGAAGCGACTTCAGGCGCTCAACGCAGTCACCCTTCAGGATTGTATTGATGGCTGATTTTTTGGTCATTTCTTCCCCGCTTTGTGGATCAAAGTGGAACAGATCATGATTCAAAACCGATTCGCCGTCAAGCATATAAGCACAAAAAATTCTTTAGAGTCAGAACGTTATAAGAACATCTTCAGATTTTAGAGTCGGTTCAGATAGTTAACGCTGGGAAGGGAGCATTTTCGGTCCTGATTGGTTGGCTATAATGAATTCAACCAATTCAATCATTCAACCAAGGAGAAGCATCATGGAAAACGGCACCCCAGAAGGTTTTAATACCGCCACGCCATCATTGATATTCAAAGATACGGCCAAGGCCATCGAAACCTACAAAAAAGCATTCAATGCCAAAGTGATCGATATTTTTAAATATCCTGACAGCGACAAAATCATGCATGCCGTAATTGAGATCGGAAATACCAAGTTCATGCTAGGCGATGAAACACCGGAAATGAAGGCAGGGTCGGGTATTAATTTCTATCTTTATGTTCCTAATTGCGACGCCGCGATGAAGCAGGCCGTCGATGCAGGCCTGAAAGAGACTATGCCAGCCGATGATATGTTCTGGGGCGACCGTCTCGGCTCTGTCAAAGACGAATACGGCGTGCAATGGAGTATCGCCACGAACAAAAAACAGCTGACCAAGGAAGAAGTTGACGAGGGCGCACGAGAATTCATGAAAAACTGGGAAGCGAAGAAAAAAGGAAAAGCGGCCTAGGCCGCTTTTTCTAGACTTTCACGGCAGGGGGCAAAGCTCTTGCGGTGATGCGGTGTGATGCCGTGCAAACGAATGCCCTCTATATGCTCCGGCGTTCCATATCCTGCATTGCCGGCCCAGCCATAATGCGGAAACTCTTCGTGCAATTTTGCCATCAATCGATCCCGCGTTACTTTGGCGAGGATAGAAGCCGCCGCGATGCAGAGCGATGTTGCATCACCTTTAACAACTGTTTTTGTAGAACAGGCAATCTTCGGCGCAAATTTTCCATCAACCAGGGCCAGACTAATCTCAGCCTGTCCATGAACACCTTCATAAGCCCGTTTCATGGCAAGCAGCGTCGCATGATGGATATTGAGGCTATCAACCTCTTCAACATCGGCTTCGGCCACAGCAAAAATACACCGATCAATGATCAGATCATATAAAAACTCACGCTTGTTATGTGTCAGTTTTTTGCTGTCATTCACTTCTCGCCAAACGGCATGACTTAAATGCTCTTCCGGAATATGAACACAGGCCGTGACAACGGGCCCGGCGAGGGGACCGCGCCCAACCTCATCAATCCCGCAAATGGGTAGGCCGAATTGCGCATCGAATGCGCGAAGATTAACCTTTGAGGCTTTTGCTGACAATTTCGAAGACATCAGGTGAAAGTTTGTCCAGTTTTGAAATTTCTTCCAGAACGTTCTTCATTTTTGCCTGACGATCCTGTGTATAACGCCGCCATTCGCGCAACGGGGTTAACATCCGCGCCGCAATGGACGGGTTAATTCCATTTAAGGTAATCACAGCATCTTTCAGGAATGTGTAGCCAGCCCCATCCTTCGCGTGGAACCCCACCGGATTGTTCATGGCAAAGGCGCCGTAAAGGGAGCGAACACGGTTCGGATTTTTTAACGTGAAATCTTTGTGCGTCGCCAGTTTCTTGACGTTCGGGATAACGGAATCATTCACCGCCGCGGCCTGCAATGAAAACCACTTATCAATCACGAGCGGATAAGATTTGAATTTCTCATAGAAATCGGCAAAGGCTTTTTCCTTATATGATCCTTCGTGATCTTTCAAAACGGCCAGCGCCGCCACGCGATCCGTCATATTCGTTGCGCCCTGATATTGATCAAACGCAATTTCGGGATCATCAAGATAGGAAAGAGCGGTGTTTTTTAGCGAACGTTGCGCCATCTGTTCCGGCGTAGGTTTATATGGCCCGTTATTCTGGTTCGCCTGATATAACGCCAGAAGTTTTTCACGGCACTGATTGGTAAAGGCCTTTTCCGTCGTATCAAGGGCGGTGTAAATGGCATCAGGGTCAACCACGTCGCGTGTCTGGGCGATGATTTGCACCTCCGGCAACGATAATGCGCGGGCGAGAAGGGCTTTATCACCTTTGTTTTGCAACGCCTGATCGAGAAGATTTTCGAGACTATCAAGCAAGCCTTCTTCCAGCACACCGGTATCTATAAATTTATTCAGTGCACGCAGAGCATATGTTTGTCCTGCTTCCCAGCGGTTGAATCCGTCGCTGTCATGCACCATCAGGAATTTCAAATCTTCGTCCGACAGGTCAGTCGTAAGCTTTACCGGGGCCGAGAAATTCCGCAAGATCGATGGAACGGGCTTTGTGCCTATATTATCGAACGTAAACGTCTGTGTGGTTTCCGTCAGATTGAGAATCTCCGTACCAATCATGTCATCGCCATTGGGACCAACGAGGCCTATGGCAACAGGAATATGCATAGGTTTTTTGTTCGTCTGTCCCGGCGTATTGGGAATGGTTTGGGTCAGTGTAATCGTAAAGCGTTTGGCCGCATCGTCATAAGATGTTTCGGCCTTCACTTCCGGTGTACCGGCCTGGGAATACCAGAGCTTGAATTGCGACAAATCCTTGCCCGACGCATCTTCCATGCATTTGGCCCAGTCTTCCGTCGTTACCGCCATGCCATCGAAACGATCAAAATACAAATCGGTGGCCTTGCGGTATGTATCCTTGCCCAAAAGGGTATTGAACATGCGGATCACTTCCGCACCTTTTTCATACACGGTCATGGTGTAGAAATTGTTGATCTCGATGTAATTGTCCGGACGGATCGGGTGGGCCAACGGGCCGGCATCTTCCGGGAACTGCATCTTGCGCAGATGTTGAACATCATCGATCCGCTGCAACGAACGGCTGTTCATATCGGACGAAAATTCCTGATCGCGGAAAACGGTCAGGCCTTCCTTCAACGACAATTGGAACCAGTCACGACACGTAACGCGGTTTCCGGTCCAGTTGTGGAAATATTCGTGGGCGATGACGCCTTCCACCCGGCCAAAATCCATATCGGTAGCGGTCTCCGGGTGGGCAAGGACCAGGGCGGTGTTAAAGATGTTCAGCGATGTGTTTTCCATCGCGCCCATATTGAAGTCAGACACGGCAACGATATTGAACAGATCATATTGATATTCGCGACCATAAACATCTTCGTCCCATTTCATGGAATCCTGCAATGCTTTCATCGCATGGGCGCACTGGCCTTCATCGCCTTTGCGAACATAGATATACAAATCGACCTTGCGTTTCGACATTGTCGTGAATGTGTCGTGTACAACTTCAAGGTCGCCAGCCACAAGCGCGAAGAGATAACAGGATTTCGGCGTCGGATCGTCCCACAACGTGTAATGACGTCCGCCTTCGGTGTCTCCTTGCTCCAGCAGATTTCCGTTCGATAAAAGAACCGGGCATTTTGTCTTATCGGCCTCAACACGAACGCGGAAGGTAGACATCACATCCGGACGATCCTGATAATAGGTGATACGGCGGAATCCCTGCGATTCACATTGTGTGCAATATGTACCGCCGGAATTATAGAGACCCTCGAGCGCGGTGTTCTTTTCCGGTTCAATCTCACTCACAACATCCAGCGTAAAGTCCGGAGAATTCGGTGCATCGATAGTCAGTCCATCATCGGTAAGTGTGTATGCTGCCTCTTTGCCATCCAGAAGAACGGAAACGAGCTTCTGATGCTCGCCATTCAGGAACAGGGGCGCATTGGTATCGTTATTGCGGCTGAATTGCGTACGGGCATGAACGATTGTCTTGCCGTCATGGATCTGAAAATCGAGATCGACATGACGAACCTTGTAAGGGGGCGGGGTATAATCGTTGAGGTAGATTGTCTTTGGTGTATCTGTACGCATGGCTTGATTCCTTTTGGAAAGATCATATCTTCTGGAAGGCCGCTTAGGCAAAGCCCCATTTTTAGAAAAGATTAATTATGACATTTAAGAAATTGCCGGCTCACTACATAACATTCGTCCAACCGCTCATTATTTCCATCATCATGTCCTGTCTCGTGTCCGGCATCGCGACCTTACGCAGCATCGGGTTCAGCGATGATTTCCTGCATACCTGGATGACGGCATGGCCCTTATCATGGATTGTGGCGTTCCCTGTCTTGCTGTTTGTGTTGCCAACGGCGCGGAAGCTCGCCCATGTGTTTGTTGAGCGGAATTAAGCAACCGCCAGATCATCACGATGGATGAGCTCATCACCATAGGAATATCCCAGTATATCGGCAATTTCGGTGCTCTTATGTCCGCGGATTTTGGCGGCATCTTGTGAATCGTAAGATGTAATGCCGATACCGAGCTTGCGGCCCGATTCATCGGACAGCCTCACGGCATCGCCACGTTCAAAATTCCCTTCGACGGTTTTTACCCCGGCTGGGAGGAGGGAGCGGCCATCGTTCAACGCCCTACACGCTCCAGCATCGAGGATGAAAGTACCCTTTGGCTTCACATGCGCCATGATCCATTTTTTACGTGCCGTGCGTGGCTGGTCTGTCGCGAGGAAAAGGGTAGAACGCGACGTGCCATCAACAATTGATTTTAACGCATGATTGTTTTCGCCCTTGCCAATCATCATGGGGATACCGGATTCAATAGCAATCTTGGCGGCATCGAGCTTGCTTTTCATCCCACCCGTTGAAACACCGGGCAGGGCATCACCCGCCATACCGATATGTTCATTCGATAATTTTTCAACAACCGGAATATGCACGGCATGTATATCAACACGCGGATCAGCAGTATAAAGACCATCAGTAGTGGAAAGCTGTACAACCAGATCGGCTCCAATCATCTGCGCCACACGGCTCGCTAGACGGTCATTATCCCCAAAACGAATTTCGGCAGTGGAGACCGTGTCATTCTCATTGATGATGGGAATGATACCCTGTTCCAGCAAAGCATGAATGGTGGCGCGCGCGTTAAGATGGCTGCGGCGATCTTCAGTATCTTTGGGGGTGAGAAGAATTTGCGCCACCGTCGTATTATGAAGCGCGAAGACATTGATATAGGCCTGCATCAAGGCAATCTGCCCAATCGCGGCTGCGGCCTGTTTGCGTTCCAGTGGAATCGTGGAGGACCGCGCCTTCGCATCGATTGCCATCGCTTTACGGCCCAGCGCAATCGCACCAGAACTTACGACTAAAACCGATTTACCTGCGGTCCGTAGAGCAACAATATCTTCGGCC
The DNA here is from genome assembly GCA_964624435.1 of uncultured Micavibrio sp. GTDB lineage: Bacteria > Pseudomonadota > Alphaproteobacteria > Micavibrionales > Micavibrionaceae > Micavibrio_A. The sequence continues at coordinate 6,302 of CAZUYV010000093.1, forward strand.
AGCGCCGCCAGCCAGGCTTGCCGAACGCCTTTATCCGGGTCAACCAGCAGGGCCGATCCGATTTTGACGACAACCAGTTTGGCCGTTTCTATGGCTTTGTTTGCACTCATAAAATTAGATTAATGAAAGCCGGGCCATAGTCCATAGGGAAAATAAGCTTGCAGAATACGGAAAACTACTCTTTTATTCAGGGCTGGGAGTATTATTTGTGAACCGCAAGCCAGAAAAGCCAGCTTACATTACCAAGACCGCGCAGCGGGCTTTTGCGCATAATATTCAGCGCGATCAGGAGGCTGCAGGATCAAAACCCGTGCCGTCATCGCCATCAGTTTCATCGAACTCAACAGCCTCGGCAAAAGAATCTTCCGCGCCGCGCGTTTCCTGAATAATCGCCAGCAAGGCAAACAGGACTTCCGGCACACCTTCCTTTGACACACCGGAAATGAGGAATGGCTTCACACCTGTTTTTTCTTCGAACTCACGGCCGATATCTTCGGACAGTTCAGGACCCAACGCATCGCATTTGTTGAGGGCAACAATTTCCGGCTTGTCTTCAATCCCGCCACCATACTCGGTGAGTTCATTGCGGATCATCTCATAGGCATCCCAAGGATTGTCCTGCGTGATGTCGATGAGGTGGAGAATACAGGCGGAACGTTCTACATGGCCGAGGAAACGCGTGCCAAGACCATGACCTTCATGGGCGCCTTCGATCAGGCCGGGAATATCGGCCAGCACAAATTCTTTATCACCGGCGCGCACAACACCGAGGTTGGGGTGCAAAGTGGTGAAAGGGTAGTCGGCAATTTTTGGTTTCGCGGCAGAACAGGCGGCAAGAAATGTCGACTTGCCCGCGTTTGGCATACCGACGAGACCCGCATCGGCGATGAGTTTCAGGCGTAGCCACAACCCGCGTTCTTGCCCCTTCCATCCTGGCGTCATTTTACGCGGGGCCTGGTTAGTCGCGGATTTGTAATGCGCGTTGCCAAATCCGCCATCGCCGCCCTTTAGGAATGTAATGGTCTGACCCGGCGTGGTCATATCGATCAAGACGGTTTCCTGATCTTCATCGAGGATTTCGGTACCAACCGGTACGCGGATGATGAGGTCATCGCCAGCAGGGCCGGAGCGCAATTCACCAGCGCCATTGCTACCTGGACGAGCGCGGAAGTGCTGGGTGTAGCGAAAATCGATCAGGGTGTTCAGTTCTTTGACGGCCGT
>CAZUYV010000094.1:0-7428 GCA_964624435.1 uncultured Micavibrio sp.
TATTCGTATCCATTGTTCATTTCCTCCTTGGGGTTAAGAACAAACTTTGTACTCAAGTATATAAAGCGATTTGCCGCAATTTCAAAGCCAAACCGGACAGACCTTGTTCGATTTTTACCGGCGCTAAAAGCCGCGTTGCAGCAAGCCTTTATCCGATTTTCATAGGTAATTGTGGCAATTTCTGGTATGGTTTGGATAACGAATAAAAATAAGAAGTTGAACAAGGGAGCGTAAAAATGTCCAAAAAAGTGCGAAGCGCTTTTACAGGCGCAGTGAGCCCCGTTGCCGCGAGTATGGCAGCGCAAGGCCGTATTCCATCTTCGGCGTCGCCGCCGAGGGCACCATGAAGATTGTTGTGAAGCCCTATCCCCAGGGATTCTTGTTGCGACGGGACGCAAAACGCTGGCGTGTGATCCAGTTGTCGCGTTGGCCCGGTTCATTGGGACGAGAAAAGGCCTCCGACTGATCGGCGCGTAATTTCGGTTTTAGGTCAGGGATCTGCAGGCCGGAATAATCGGCAATCAACTGAATGCGCTGTTCGATTGGTGGGTGCGTGGCGAACAAGCCAAGAAATGCGTGGCGATTTTCAAAGCACATGGCACGAACGTCATCGGGCATTTTGGGGACATCGGCCATCCCGGAAATACGCAGCAAGGCCCGCATCATCGCTTCCGGGTTTTTTGTCATCTGCACGGCGCCGGCATCAGCCATGAATTCGCGGCGGCGGGAAATCGCAAAACGCGCCAGCATTGACGCCAGATATCCTATCCAGAGAATAATTCCAATGGCGAGCAACAGGAAATACCCGCTACCGTTATTTTTGCCGTTACCGCGATTTGGTACATAGAGTGCGTAGCGAATGTTGCTCCATATCAATTGTGATGTAATTCCGAAGATTCCGGTAAAGATAACACAGACCATCAGCAAGCGGACATCGCGATTGATGATGTGGGTGAGTTCGTGTGCCAGAACACCTTCGAGTTCGTCTTTCGAAAGCGACTGCATCAGCCCCCGCGTGACGGTCACACAATAGGTATCCTTGCTCACGCCACTCGCAAAGGCATTGCGGGCGTGGGTTTCGATGATCTCCAGCTTCGGCATTGTCATGCCCTGCGCGATGCAGAGATTTTCAAGCAGGTTGTAGAGTTCGGGTTCTTCCATGCGCGTCACCGGGTGTGACTTTGACAAGGAACGGACCATCATGTTCTGAAAGAAATAAGCAACAATAAACCAGACCATAACGATGCTGAGGATGGTCGGCCAGTATCGCGCCGTCATGAACCAGCCATAATGCAAGGCGCCGTCAATGGTGGTGCCGATACCTGTTTGTGCATCAAACCCCATTCCCATGCCGGTGAAATAACCCCATGCGGCCATAACCAGCCATATCACACCAAACAGGATGAAGGGGTAAGCGGCAAGCACCAGAAAAGACCGGATATTGTTATTCCAGATCGATGTCTGCAGGCCTGTTACGGGTTGCGGCATTTCTTAGAATTTCACCGAAGGGGCTTTTTCCAGTTCAACACGGGTAACTGATGTATCTTCATAAAACTCCTCCGTCTTGAATCCAAACATGCCGGCAATGATATTGGCGGGGAATTGCTGCACCGATGTATTGAGTTCGCTGGTGGCATTGTTGAAGAAACGACGTGCGGCCGCGATCTTGTTTTCAATATCAGAGAGTTCAGACATCAATTGCTGGAAATTCTGGTCGGCCTTTAATTGCGGGTAATTTTCTGCCACGGCGAAGAGACCCATCAGGGCGCCGCCGAGTGTTCCTTCTGCGGCAAGGCGTTCATTCGCCCCGCGTGATCCGGCCACGCTGGCACGGGCGGCGGTGACATTTTCCAGCACGGATTTTTCGTGCGCGGCGTACCCCTTTACCGTTTCCACAAGTTGTGGAACCAGATCGAACCGCTGTTTGAGTTGCACATCGATATCGGAATAGGCGTTCATGCGGTTCTGACGCAGGGCGACAAGGCGGTTATAAAGCGAGACGATGAAGAGTGCGAGGACAGCGAGAACGCCGAGGCCGATGAGCAATTCCATGGAAATCATTCCTTTTGCAAATTCCGTTATGTAAGATTATAGGGCTTTGGCCGTGAAAGAAAAGCAGGATTGATCCATGGTCCCAGAGGGTTATACTGTTTGCTCCGGAAAGGGCAGTCATGGATCCCACAACCTCAACCCATTTTGTCAGTGCCGCGGCCAGTGGCGAAACATGGCGCGATACCGCCAAGAAGGTTCTGGAGCAGTTGGAATCTGTCAAGACAGACGGTTTTCAGCCCAATATCGGCTTTCTCTACATTACCGATGCGCTGGCCGGAGATGCGGGCAGCATCCTCACTCTGTTCCGCTCTGTCACGGGAATCAAGCATTGGAGCGGATGCGGCGCCATCGGTGTCTGTGGCAACGGGGCTGAATATGTCGATGTTCCGGCAATCAGCGTTTTGGTCGGCAGCGTCGCCAAGGATAAGGTCCGGCATTTTTCCGCGCCGTCGGGTGATCTTCATACCTTGCACGCAGATCTCGAACCATGGCTCAATACCCATGACCCGATGCTGGTGTTCGTACACGCCGATCCCAAGATGGAAGGCGGTCCGGGCAAGGCGCTGGAGGATATCGATGCGACGGTTGGCGGATTCATGGTTGGCGGGCTTTCTTCTTTCCATGGAGATAACGCCATCATTGCCGATAATGTGATGGAAGACGGTGTCAGCGGTTTTGTGTTCTCGGCGGATATTGCAGTCGCAACAGCCCTCAGCCAGGGATGTGTTCCCATTGGCCCTCTGCATGAAGTCTCTCGCGCCGACGATCATGTTATCGGTTATCTCGATGGTGAAACACCAGTCGATGTTTTCACACATGATTTGCAGAATATGAGCCGCGAAAAACGCATGGCGATGATCGAGCACACCGATGAGGATTATAAGGATGAACTTTCTGATCGTCCGCCATCGCTGCATGATATCAAAGGGATTGCCCATATAGGGTTTCCCATTCCGGGCAGCGATCAAGGCGACTATCTTGTGCGCAACATCGTTGCCATCGATCCTTCGAATGGGATGATCGCGGTTTCCGAAATCGTGGAAGACGGACAGAAAATCATGTTCATGCATCGGGATGATGACACGGTGAAATCCGACCTGACGCAGATGCTGGTGGGGCTGCACAAGCGCGTGCTAAGCAGTCATGGCGCCTTCAAGCCCAAGGCCGCGTTGTATGTCAGCTGCGTGGCGCGGGCCGGTGTGGCGTTCGGCTCTAACGGGCAGGCAGGGGGCGAAATGGCCCTGATCCGCGATGTGCTTGGCGATATCCCGCTGGCTGGGTTTTATGCAGGGGGCGAAATTTCCAACACGCGGATTTATGGTTATACGGGAATACTGACCCTGTTTCTCTGAGGCATTTTTGATCTTCTCGCGCCCATCGGCGTACTATAGATTGGTAGCCATCACTGTTTCACGCCGTAAAGGATAAGCGATGAAAAAAATCCTCCTCTGTCTTTCTCTTGTTTTGTGCGCCTTGTCCGTTCCTGCCATCGCGCAGGATAAAAATGCGGGCATCCCTGATGTCCCGGAAGCGCTCGAGGGCTTAGTCCAGCGTGGCGCGCAGATCCGTTATTTGGGCAAGGAGCATGGGCTGGAGGGTTGGATCGCGATTTATCAAGGGCAGGAGCAATATTACTATGTTACCAGCGACAAGAAGGCCTTTGTTACAGGCCTGATGTTTGGGGCAGATGGCCGTCCGATCACAATTGAGCAGGTTCGCGATTTGCAGGCGCAGGGCGGGCAGGTGCTTGATCTTCTGGCCGAACCAGCACCATCTGCGACCGGGGAAGCATCGGAAAAACCGCTACAGAGCCTTGCCGAAACGATGAAGTCGCAAACACCATCCGAGCGGTTGTTCACCGATGTTGAAAACAGCAACTGGATCAGACTGGGCAGCGAAAGCGCACCGGTGATTTATTCCTTCGTCGATCCGCAATGCCCGCATTGCCATGCGATGATGGAGGAGATGAGAAAAGATTATATCGATAAGGGATTGGTGCAGGTTCGCATTATGCCTGTTGGATTCCAACAAGGAAGTCTTGCACAGGCAGCCTTCCTTTTGGCTGCGCCAAACCCTGCCGAGCTTTTTTATAAACATCTTGACGGCGATACCACCGCCCTTCCGGCCAAGAGCGATATCTCCACGCAGGCGATCCAGAAAAATATGGCGTTGATGCAGGCCTGGAAATTCAATGTCACGCCGCTGACCATTTACCGTGCCAAGGATGGCACCGTGAAAATCGTCCGTGGCAAGCCCAAGGATATTCCGGCGCTTCTGGCCGATATTTCAGCGGTCAGCACCAATCCTGCGCAATAGGCCCTTCGTTAACGTATTTTCGACCCTGCCCGGGGCATTTATTCCTTGGGTTTACGGGAAAGGCACGTTAAACTAAGCGTTAATTTTTACGGAGTATTGGTAAGTAAGTTCAATTTCGTCTTCGGCCATGGTCATGGATTCGCGCTCACAATTTCTTTTGCAGCTTTTACAAAAACTCGGGGCCCCGCTGATGCGGGCCGTGAACAGCCATGCCGGTGACGCACTCGATGAATCAGGACAAAAAGACGCGCAGGTGATTGCGGCGCTTTTGTCCGAAACCGTCAAAATCAGCATATCCTTATCGCAGGCTATGAACCTGAAACCAGATGATGGTGATGCTGATGCTATTCGCGTGGCGCTTGCGGCGCTCGCTGGTGGCCTTGTCGCCGATGCCTATGAGCAGGCTGGCCGCATTCCGGGAGACGCAGATTCCCGGCGTATTTCAAAATCACTGGAATCCGTTCTCGCTTTCTCCGACAATTTTGCGCCCGCCGCCGAACATGCGCAAAGATTGCAAACATTGGACGGAACGCCACCTTTCATGGATGCAATGCAAGCCAATCTTTATGCGATCAACGCACTGGTTCCAGCCATTGGTGCGATCGCTGATTTCCCGTTCGGGCAACAGGAAACCAAGCTCATCCAAGATGTATCAGGCAAGCTATCCGAGCGTGCAAAATCCTTGCGTGAGAAACTGACCGACGCTGCGGGTGAGACGTCTGATGGTAAAATGGCGGAATTGATTATCCTGCAATCGCTCGCACAAATTTACGCCTCCGCCCATCGCGCCGAAACTGCGCGCCTGAAAACACTATCCGAAGAAGCTCGCAGCGGTGAACATTCGCTGGATCCCGTATGGCAGGTGTTTGATCGCCAACTGGCGATGCTTGAAGTTTTGATTGGCGCCTCTGCCGGGCAGTCTTCTGGTCGCGCCGGTGGCGGGGTTAAGCCCGCCGTTGAGGCACCGACTTCCGAATCCGAAACTCCTGCGGCGCCAGCTGCAGCTACTCCCCCGCCGGCCAAACCCGGTGGAAGCCCCATGTCCTTTTTTAAGAAACCATAATACCCCACCTTTTCGGGCTGGCCTTTTCAATACGGAAAATGATACAATTTTGATTGGGACCTGCCTTCCATAGTACACAAGAAATTAACCTTTTGAGCCGCTATAATACGGAACGATGACAAAGATTATTGCCGCATGTTTGATGCTTGCCTCCCAGACGTATCAGGTCCCCCCTGCCGTCATGGTCGGTATTTATCAGGTCGAAGGAGGCGCCGCCGGCCAAGCCGTCGGCCCCAATGACAATGGCACCTATGACCTCGGTCCCATGCAGATCAATACTTTGTGGATCCCGATGCTCGCCGAAAAATGGGGCGTGACCGAAGATACCGCTTACCGCTGGGTGAAGGATGATCCGTGCACAAACATGGGGGTCTCCGCCTGGATTTTGCGCACCCATATGAACGAGACGGGTTCGCTCTCCCGCGCTATCGCCCATTATCATTCCCGCACCCCCCAGTTTGGCGGCCCTTACCGTAACAAGGTCGTCAGTGCCATGCGTTCCAAGGGCCTGCTAAGAGACTCCGCCACTCGCTAAATTTGCTTTAAGGCACGGGATTACTTTATTCCTTGTCTTGTCCCCTCTAGACGGAGGGGCTAAGGTTAATGGGACTTTTAACGATTCGCGAATCATTCATGACGATCAAAATCCGTAACTCTCATTTCTCTGGAATGGCCCTGATGCTCGCGGCCGCCTTGATGATGGCCGGATGCGCCGTGCCTAAACGCAATCCGCAGGTTGTGGCCTCCCCGGACAAAGTTTCCCTGATGCTTGCGGAAGCGGCCGACAAAGCCTCCAATTCTCTGCAAACACTCGCTGCTATTGAGCAGACAAAAGCGCCTGGTGTTGCCGTCCAGCCGATCACCAATGCACCGGAAGAACTGATGCGTTCGATGACTGTCACCTGGGTAGGCCCGCCGGAACAGATCCTGCGCAAACTGGCTGATCGTGCCAGCTATAACTTCCTGGCGCTAGGCAACCGTCCGCCGGTTCCGCTGGTTATCAATGTCGATGTCCAGAACAAGCCCGTGATTGAAATCCTCCGCGATGTAGGCCTGCAACTAGGGGTTCGCGCCGATGTAAAGGTGGATTCCGAACGGCAGATGATCGAACTGCATTACGCGCCGGTCACAGGTGTGGGAGGCTAATCCCATGCGCGCTTTCGCGTTTACCCTTCTTCTCACTGCTTTCCTGATGCCGGCAACAATCGTTCGCGCGGCCGAGGAAATTGCACCGCCGCCAACGCTGGAACAAATCCGCGATATTCGTGTTCAGAAAAAACCGGCTGAGTCAGAAGAAACCGGCATGCCGATTGATATTCGCAATGATGCGTTAAAAGAAGCGGCACTTTCCTACGGCGCTCGCGGCGGCCTTGCATGGCGCACCTATCATATCCGTGAGGAGATGGAGACACGTGCCCGTTACCTCGACAAAGTTTTTGATTTCCGCCAACTTTTGATCCCGGCGCCATCGGGTCTTCTGATAGAACCGCCGGTGATCGGTGAATCGGTTGATGCGATGCTGATCGATCAGGGTGGCCAATCGGCAGCTGTTGCCGACCGGATTTATAATATCGGCAAAAATGCCCGGATCGTTTCCACTGCCCGCACATGGCGCGCCTATCTGGAGCGGCAATGGGGTGCTATTACGCCACCACCGGATATTTTATTGCCTACATCCGATGAAGAACTGCAGATTTGGCTGGGTTTTGTTGATAAAGGCTGGCTGGCTGGTGTTGAGCAGGCCGATGAGATTTTCCAAGCAGATTTGAACAAATTGGCGTCCGATTACAACGGCATGGTACGATATAGAACGCTTTTGGCACAAGGCATGGTCTCGCCTCCCTACGCGTTGCAGGTTGATCGCGGCGTAACCGGGGGCGGAAATGAAATGCGGGTAGGTGATCGTGCCGTATCGATCACAGGCCTGCCGCAACTCCAGACCGGAACCCAGGAATGGCAGCCCGCAAACCGGTAAGCCTTCTTAAAGGCAAAGATAA
>CAZUYV010000095.1:0-7417 GCA_964624435.1 uncultured Micavibrio sp.
TCGGCTGTCCCGAAGGGCAGGATGCGCGCGTGCTGGCCGGCATGGCGCTCGAATTATCACGCTCGCGCAAAGTTTTGCTCCATATCGCGATGGATGATCACCGCGCGGCGACACTTAAGGAGCTACTCGAATTTTTTGCGCCGGATGTGCAGGTGCTGATGTTTCCGGCGTGGGATTGCCTCCCCTATGACCGCGTTTCACCCAACCCCGAGATTGTTGCCGCCCGTGTTGCCGCTCTCTCGCAACTCGTAGAATGGGCGCGGGATGAAAAATATTTTCCGCGGATTGTGATTGCTACTGTGAATGCCGCGAGCCAGCGGGTTATGCCTAGGACGGCGCTGCAGGCCTCCGGATTCTCGGCCAAGGTCGGTGGACGGGTTTCTGTCGTGGAATTACAATCCTATCTCACCGGGAACGGCTATACCCGGACCGATACAGTGCGCGAACACGGAGAATATGCCATTCGCGGCGGGATCATCGATATGTTTGCGCCGGGCGAGGAATTACCGGTGCGGATTGATTTGTTTGGGGATGAAGTTGAGAGCATTCGATCTTTCGATCCCGCCACGCAGCGCACCGAAGAAAAGCGCAATGATTTTATCCTGCGCCCTGTGACCGAATTCTTCCTGACCGAAGACTCCATCCAGAAATTCCGCACGGGGTATCGCGAAATTTTTGGTGCCGTTTTACCCGGCGATCCGCTCTATGAGGCAGTAAGTGAGGGACGGCGATATAACGGGATGGATCATTGGTTGCCATTGTTCTTCGACAAGCTTGATACCGTGTTCGATTATGTTCCCGGTGCATCCGTTACCATGGATCAGAACGCGATGCAGTCATCGCATGAGCGCCTGACACAGATTAAAGATTTTTACGAGGCCCGCCGGACGCTGGAAGATTCCTTCCGTAAAAAAGGAAACAAGAAAGAAAAAGACGTTTCGTTATCCGGCACCGTCTATCACCCGTTGCCGCCGGAACAGCTTTATCTGGGCGAGGCGGAATTTATCAGCATTATGCAGGATGCGTTGCAATTGATGCCGTTCGCATCGCCAAGTGAAGAAACCGATGGCGGCGCACGCAAAGGGCGCGACTTCGCCGACATCCGTGCACTGCCAGAAGGTGATTTGTTTGGTGCCTTACGCCAGCATATGGTGCAGTTGGGTTCCGAGAAAAAGAAAATACTGATCGCGGCCTATTCAGAAGGATCGCGGGACCGCCTGATCGGCATGATGAACCATGCCGGAATCCCGGCGATGTATGACACGGCTTTGCTGGGTCTTGAGCACGGGTTTGTTGCCAATGATCTGGTTGTCCTGACCGAACAGGATATTCTGGGTGACCGCCTGACACGCCGCACGCGCAAAAGAAAATCCGATAATTTCCTGAAAGAAGTATCGTCGCTCAATGAGGGCGACCTTGTCGTTCATATCGACCACGGGATCGGGCGTTTTCTTGGATTGGAAACTTTAAAGGTTGGCGGCGTTGCCCATGATTGCCTGAAAATCATGTATGACGGCGGCGACAAACTGTTTGTACCTGTTGAAAATATCGAAGTCCTGTCGCGTTTTGGGTCAGATGAAGGTTTTACACAGCTTGATAAACTTGGCGGAGCGGGCTGGCAGGCACGCAAAGCCAAGGTCAAAAAAGACCTGATGATTATGGCGGAAGGTTTGCTCAAAATCGCCGCAGAGCGCTTGTTGCGTAAAGCCGAAAAACTGATGGTCGATAAAGAACATTACGATTCCTTTGTCGCCAAATTCCCGTATCAGGAAACCGATGACCAGTTGAAATCCATTTCCGATGTTGTGCAGGATTTGGCAGGACAACAGCCGATGGACCGCCTTGTTTGCGGTGATGTAGGGTTTGGCAAGACTGAGGTTGCGCTTCGCGCTGCCTATGTCGCCGCGATGTCTGGTGTACAGGTCGCCGTGGTTGTGCCCACCACATTATTGGCGCGTCAGCACTTCCAAAATTTTGCGACACGCTTTGCCGGAACGGGGCTTCGTGTCGAACAATTATCGCGCCTTGTCACCGCCAAGGATGCCAAGGCCGTGCACCAGATGATGGAAGATGGAACCGTCAATATCGTCATCGGCACGCATTCTCTGTTCGCCAAGGGCGTGAAGTTCAATCACCTAGGCCTTGTCATTGTCGATGAAGAGCAGCGTTTTGGCGTGAAGCAGAAAGAGCGATTGAAAGAGCTGAAATCCGATGTTCATGTCCTGACGTTATCGGCAACCCCCATTCCCCGGACCTTGCAGATGTCACTGACAGGGGTGAAAGATCTCAGTCTCATTACCACGCCGCCGGTGGACAGGCTGGCCATTCGCACCTTCGTTTTGCCCTTCGACCCAATGGTGATCCGTGAAGCCATCTTGCGCGAACATTATCGCGGCGGGCAGACTTTTTATGTCGTGCCGCGCATCGGCGATATGCAGGAAGTGGAAGAAACACTCAAAGAGCTTGTCCCCGAAGTTAAAGTTGTTGCCGCACACGGCCAGATGACGCCAACGGAACTTGAAGATCGCATGACGGCGTTTTATGAGGGGCAATATGATGTCCTGCTTGCCACTAATATCATTGAATCGGGGATCGATATTCCGCGCGCCAACACGATGGTTGTGCATCGCGCCGATATGTTTGGGCTGGCGCAGCTTTATCAGATCCGCGGGCGTATTGGCCGTTCGAAACTTCGTGCCTATGCCTACCTGACCTATGAACCGGTGAAGAAATTGACAGCGCAGGCACAAAAACGGCTGGAAGTTCTCGAAACGCTCGACACACTCGGCGCCGGGTTCCAACTCGCATCGCACGACATGGATATTCGCGGCGCGGGGAACCTGCTCGGTGAAGAGCAATCGGGTCACATCAAAGAAGTCGGGGTGGAGTTGTATCAACAAATGCTGGAAGAAGCCGTATCCGCAGCCCGTGCCGGTGTTGATTTCGACGATCTGATTTCTGAAGATGCATGGTCGCCGACGATCAATCTCGGCATGTCCGTCCTCATCCCTGAAAACTATGTTGAGGATTTGGGTGTGCGGATGAGCCTGTATCGCCGCTTGGCGGATCTCGATGGACCGCAGGACATTGAATCATTTGCCGCAGAACTGATCGACCGTTTCGGCAAATTACCCGCCGAGGTTGATAACCTTCTCGATATCGTCCGCATTAAACAGCTTTGTAAAATCGCCGGGGTGGAAAAGGTGGAAGCGGGGCCGAAGGGCGCCGTCATTGGGTTCCATAAGGATAGCCCGCCGAATTTGCCGGGTCTTCTGCAATGGCTGACGGCGGCAAAAGGGACCGTAAAATTGCGTGCCGACCAGAAACTGGTGGCTGTAAGGGTCTGGGAATCCACGAAAGATCGCGTATCCGGGGTTCAAACCCTGATGAAACAGTTGGCCGATCTGGCCGCCTGAGCTATACTTATTAGATAAGGAGAGTGCCGATGAACCGCGATTATTCCGAAAGCAAAATCCGGGAAGCCCTGAAGTTGTCGGGTGGTAACGCCACCAAGGCGCGTCAGCAGGTTATTGCGTGGGCGTTCGATGACACGAAACTTCTTCATGAGCTTATGGCTCCACATATGACAGGGATTGTCGCGCATGCGATCAATCATGTTATGGCGACCAAGGATAAACCAAAAGCCGTGCTGGTGCCTGAGCCATCCAAAATTCCAGCCGGTAGCAAGAACGACCCGTTCGGTCTTGAAATCCTTAAGGCCATCGCGCTCGGCAATCCGGCGCAGTTCGGTCTTGAAAGTGGCAATGCCACTGGCAAGAACCAGCCAGCATCACAGCGCCATGTCGATGCCATCAAGCAGATGGTTGCCAAGGGAAAGACTTCTAAATAATGAATGCCGTTGCCCCGTTCGATGTGAAGGCCTTCTTCGCAGGGCGTGAGGATGTCCGTTATTCGTTCCTCAATCAGACTGTTGGGTCGTCCTTTACCGTTACGTCCCTGGCCGAGGATTGGGCCTCACGCCATTATTTGCGCATCACGCGTGCGGATGGGCAAAGCTTCGTTCTGCTGGAATCCGTACCCGACCATATTCCGACCGCGACATTGGGGCATAAGCTGGCCGATTTTATTAAAGTTGCGAGTCTTCTGCACAGAAACGGAATTCATACGCCTGACATTATTGCGGCCAATGAGAGAGAGGGGTTGGTCCTTCTTGAAGATCTTGGCGATCTTACCTTGACGGCGGCATTGGATCGCGGCGATGACCCGATGACATTATACAGCGCGGCCACCGATGTCCTGATCGCCATGCGTGATAATATTTCGAAGGATGACCTTTGTGATTTCCCCAAATATAAAGATAGTTACATTCGCAAAAGACGGCAGAGAGTGGTTGACTGGTACATCCCGGTAACGCGCGGTGAGAAAAATAGCGACGATATGCTGCCGTCTTACCTTGCGGCATGGGACGAGGTCGTCGCGCATCTGCCGCCGCCGCCGATTGGGTTTTTACACGGTGATTTCCATGCGGGGAATTTAATGGTTTTGCCCGATGGGACCTGTGGGATTGTTGATTTTCAGGATGGGATGGCAGGGCCATTGCCATTCGATCTTGCGAACCTGATTGAAGATATTCGCCGGGACATTCCGCAAGACGTCCATGATGCCATGTTAAATCGTTATGGCGCCGATGAGAATTTCAGAAACTGGTTCCGCGTAATGGCGATGCAGTTTCATTGTTCGATTATCGGGCAGGTTTTGCGCCTGGCCATCATCGGTGGGAAACCCCACATGCTCAAATATATCCCGAGAATGCAGAACTATATTATCCAAGGATTGAAGGACCCGATTATGAAGCCCATGACCGACTGGTTCCGGGCCGAGAAGGTGGATTTGGCAGCGCAGCATGGATTTGACCCTGAAATTGCCAAAAAATTCATCCGATCCGACGCATTTTAAGCCTGTTCCTCTGGCATTTTTGTTCCCGATTTATTATGGTTTGCCCGTATTTAAACAATAAAGGGTGACATGATGTCTATTCTCGCTTCCCGTCTGAACCGTATCAAACCGTCCGCGACACTCGCCGTCACGACCAAGGCTGCCGAATTGAAAGCCGCCGGGGTTGATGTGATTGGTCTTGGCGCAGGGGAGCCAGATTTTGACACGCCGGAATTTGTACGCAAGGCAGGGTGCGACGCCATCAATGGTGGCCAGACGAAATATACCAATGTCGATGGAACGCCTGCGTTGAAGGATGCGATCATCGCGAAATTCAAACGCGACAATGATCTGACTTATGAACGTAGCCAGATCACCGTTGGTACGGGCGGTAAGCAGGTTCTCTACAATGCCTTTATGGCAACGCTGAATTCCGGGGATGAAGTTATTATCCCAACACCATACTGGGTGTCCTATCCGGATATGGTTTTGATGGCGGATGGCGAACCTGTGTTCGTTGAATGCAAGATCGACAACAATTTCAAAATGACTGCCGCACAACTGGAAGCCGCGATCACGCCAAAAACAAAATGGGTAATTCTTAATTCGCCATCGAATCCATCGGGCGCGGGTTACACCAAAGCGGAAATGAAGGCGCTGACCGATGTTCTGGTCAAGCACAGCCACGTCTGGGTGATGACGGACGATATGTATGAACACCTTGTCTATGACGGGTTTGAATTCTGCACCCCGGCACAGATTGAGCCAAAGCTGTATGACCGTACATTGACTGTGAATGGTGTATCCAAGGCCTATTCGATGACCGGGTGGCGTATCGGTTATGCCGGTGGCCCGAAAGAGCTGATCAAAGCCATGTCATCGGTACAGGGCCATTCGACATCGAATCCATCCTCTATTTCGCAAGCTGCGGCCGTGGCCGCGCTGAATGGCGATCAATCATTCCTCAAAGACTGGGTTGAATCGTTCAAGGCGCGCCGCAACCTCGTGGTTGAGATGCTCAATCAATGCGAAGGTCTGGAATGCCCGACACCGGAAGGGGCATTCTATGTCTACCCATCCTGCGCTGGCGTTATCGGCAAGACGACACCTGAAGGCAAGACGATCGAGAATGACAGTGATTTTGTGACGTACTTGCTGGAATCGCAGGGCGTAGCCGCCGTGCAAGGCGTGGCGTTTGGCCTGTCACCACACTTCCGGATTTCCTATGCGACCAGCGAGAAGGCCCTGCGCGAGGCCTGCACCCGCATACAGAAGGCTTGCGCCGCTCTTCAAGGCAAGGCGCGCGCGGTCGCCTAGATCAATCGGTAGCGGTTCTTCAAACGCGTAAACATTACGAACGGGCACGCTTTGGAACGCAGAGCGTGCCTTTTCTTTTAGGCGTACGCATTCATGAACCATTTCGATCAGGTCGTGACGAATTTCTGGATGTTTTTTCAAGGGTTCATGCCCACCACTAGGGGATAGAATCATTTTTGCGCCCGGAATGGTGTCTACAATTTTGAGGGTCGTTTTTGTGCAGGCAAAAGGATCTTTCATGTCGGAGACAAAAACATGCGGGTAAACATTCACGGCCTTTGCGTTGAATTGATGCCGCAATTGACGACCTGCCGCCATAACCTCCAGAACCTGACCGTAGGTTGGGCTGTTGTTGTTGGAGCTTCTGGTGAATTCATTATAAAAATCGACAAAAATGTTTCCGGTGCTGGGCAGCGGTTGTTTTTTCTCAACAATTGTTGCTTCTTCGCCTTTGAATTTTTTAGCGTAATGTTCCTTGGCGGCCATGAAGTGAACATAGGCGCTGCCGATAAGACCTTCACCTGCGTACCGGTTTTTGTTGCGTTCGCAATAATCGGCAAAAGCATCTTGCATCCATCTTGGATATTCCTGTGATGCCCATGCGCTGTCGAAATACCCGGCGACGTGTAGTCCGCCCGAATAAATAGCCTTCATTCTTTCCCGTGTTGCCGGATTATGAAGCAGCTTGAGCATAATCTGCACGCCTGTGGAATGTTCCATCGTCCAGCGCGTTATATTGGGATCAGGGAAATACGTGAACACTGGTGAGTTGGGGTGAGTAAAGAATGCTTCGGCCAGCCTGGTGAAGCGTGGCATAAAATTCTTGCTTGTGCGTCCCAAAGGTAATCCCATCCATATGGCCGATAGGCCATTGGCATTCAGGGCTTCGATATCTTCCTTGCCAAGAAGATAGTGCGATGTCAGACCGGAAAGACCTGTGACCAAGCCTTTTTGATTTTTTGCCTTGGACATGTAGAAGGGAATGCTCATTCCCTCGTGATAGAACATGCCTTGATCGTGTTTGTTGATAACGGGATAGGGATCGACAAAAAGATCATCATACCCTGCGGATGATTCCGGCCCCGTAATCGCAAATGTGGGTTGGAAAGACGTTAGATCAACCATTATACGCAAAATCCCTCTATGGCAAAGTTCTGCCGATTTGCGTCTAAAAGCAAGATGGAATGTACAAAGGTTAACAACG
>CAZUYV010000096.1:0-7361 GCA_964624435.1 uncultured Micavibrio sp.
TTGCTCTGCCTCAGGCTGAGCATATTGTTCAGGCTGTGAAGGAGGTTTGCTATCGACAGTAGAGACCTTTTCACGAAGAAAGGCGGTTTGATCTTCTCCGATTTGAACAGCTATCTCGCGAAAATGCTCTATCAGTTTGACACGTTGCGTGATGCTGGGCATCGGCCATTTGTCTGCGGATCTAAGCTCTGAATTCGAGGCCTTGATCTGAAACACGTTACGAATAAAAGCCGGATCGGAGAGTTTTGCATGAACGACCAACTGGCAAGCCTGACGGATCAATTGATCATCGTGGGCGATAACATGAGGGGGATTATTGAGGAGTTTTTCCTTAAGTTGTTCCTTCGAAAGGGCGATGGCAGGTTTTAAGGACTCTGCAGGATCATAAGACATAGGAAGTACACACCATTTGTTACGCGTTTGTTATTTTGATGCGTACAAGATTTGAAGAGATAAAGTCAAAGTAAAAAACCGGTGAGACGAAATTAACCAATAGGAACGAAGACCATGCCGATTAAAGTATTGATGCCAGCCCTGTCGCCCACCATGACCGAGGGCAATCTTGCCAAGTGGCACAAAAAAGAAGGTGACACCGTCAAGGCGGGCGAAGTCATCGCCGAAATCGAAACCGATAAGGCGACGATGGAAGTAGAGGCCGTGGATGAAGGCAAGATTGGCCGCATTCTCGTTCCCGCTGGCACGCAGGCCGTGAAGGTCAATTCGATGATTGCCGTCCTCCTCGAAGATGGCGAAAACGCCAGTGCGATTGATGCTCTGGTCAATGGTGGCGCAACACCAATGAATGTCATGCCGAGCAGCAAGCCTGTCATCCTGAGCGGTAGCGAAGGAGCCCAGAGCAAAATGCCAGTCAGAGATTCTTCGGCTTCGCCTCAGAATGACAGTGGAAGAGTATTCGCAACACCGCTCGCCAAACGTATTGCCAAGGACAAAGGCATCAACCTTGCGAGCGTCAAAGGTTCGGGTCCGCATGGCCGCATTGTCAAAGCCGATCTTGAAGGTGCAAAAGCCGCGAATGCATCAGCCTCAGTCGGTGCAAGTGCGCCCGCCCTGTCAGGTGATGAGAAGGTCAATGCATTCGGTCAGGTCTATACCGAAGTGCCGAACAACAATATCAAGAAGATTACGGCGAAACGTCTGCTGGAATCCAAAACCACGGTTCCGCATTTCTACCTCACCATCGATTGCAAGATTGATGATCTACTGAGAGTGCGTGAAACGCTGAACAAGGCCGGGAAAGACAAATACAAACTCTCCGTCAATGATTTCGTGGTGAAAGCGTGCGCGATGGCGCTCAAGGCGTACCCAGCCGCGAATACATCATGGACAGAGGCCGCGACATTGCAGTTTAAGCATTCGGATATTTCCGTGGCGGTCGCCACGCCAAATGGTTTGATGACGCCCATTGTCAAAAACGCCGAAGAGAAGGGCCTCGCCGCTATTTCTTCCGAGATCAAGGACCTCGCCGGGCGCGCCCGCGATGGCAAGTTGAAGCCCGAAGAATTCCAAGGCGGCACATTCACCGTATCGAACCTTGGTATGTTCGGCATCACCAACTTCCAGGCGATTATCAACCCGCCGCAAAGCTGCATCCTCGCCGTTGGCGCGGGGCAGGAGCGTCCCTATGTGGAAGATGGCCAAGTGAAGATCGGCAATTTCATGTCTTGCACCCTGTCCACCGATCACCGCACCGTCGATGGCGCGGTGGGGGCGGAGTTCCTGCAATACGTAAAGCGTTTCATCGAAAACCCGGCAACGATGCTGTTATAATTCATGCGTGTAGAATGGCAAAAATTCGGTTGGGTCGAAGCGCAGGTTTTCAAACCTGAAACGCCAGCCCGATCTGTCATTCTTTTTTGCCCGGGTTTTCCGGGATCTGGCGCCACGGTGTTTGAGCAGCGCCATGCTGGCGCCCTGACTGAAGAAGGATATGATGTTATTGTTATCCATCATAAGGGCACGAAAATCGCTGGCGGATTTGGCCCCCACATGGTCAATAATTCAGCGCGGTTACAACGAGGCTTAAAGGCGGGGGAGACGCATCTAGGCGGTGGGCTTGCCGATATCGCCGAATGGATGGTGGAGCCGTTGCATGTTTTGAAAGATATCGCTGAAAAATACGATTCCATTCATGTGATTGGCAATTCATTTGGCGCGATTTCCGCCCTGTGGTCGCTGACCGAAGATGGCGCACCGATTGAAAAAGTGAAATCACTACTGCTCTATGCCGGGGCGCAGGGGCTTTACACCAACAATGATGGCATTGGCCGCAAATGGAGCGATGAAGCACGCGTTTTCCCCCATGTTGCACCGAAGATTGAATTTGATATGGGAAAACCATTCGCCAGCGTTTTCCGCGATGTGTATGAAAAAATCCCGGGACGCGTCAAAGAGAGACTTCCCGAACGCATTCGCCTGACCTATCTGGTTGTGGAGAAGGACGAAATCCTGCAACTGGTCGATACGGAACAATTTAACGATGTGATCGGCGGGCGCGGCAAGATCGTCATGGATACGGTCGATCATGCCTGGCCGGAAGCATTCCTGATGGCGCATGATACGCCGAACTATAGAACAAACGACTTGCTAGAATTGATTAGAGGATAGTATGAACGACAAAAGTTTCGATGTGATTGTGATTGGCGGCGGCCCCGGCGGCTATGTGGCGGCAATTCGCGCGGCCCAACTCGGCATGAAGGTAGCTGTGGTGGAGGCAAATCACCTTGGCGGTATCTGTCTGAACTGGGGATGTATTCCGACCAAGGCATTGCTCCGCTCTTCCGAAATTTTTCATCTGGCCAAGCATGCCGATCAATTCGGTATCACTGTGTCGGGCCTGTCATTTGATGTGAAGAAGATTGTTGAACGGTCCCGCGGCGTGGCAAAGCAGCTTTCCGGCGGTATCGGTCATCTGCTCAAAAAGAATAAGGTCACCGTGTTCGATGCCTATGCCAAACTGGCGGGCAAGGGCAAGGTTGCGATTGAAAAAGATGGCAAGAAGATTGATGAGTTGACTGGCAAGCACATCATTATCGCGACTGGCGCACGGGCCCGGACGTTGCCGGGGCTGGAACCCGATGGCAAGCTGATCTGGACGTACCGTGAAGCGATGGTGCCTGACATGATGCCAAAATCGCTCGTCGTTGTTGGTTCTGGCGCGATTGGGATTGAATTCGCCAGCTTCTATCGCACGCTCGGCGCGGAAGTCACCGTGGTTGAAGTCATGGACCGCGTATTACCGGTGGAAGATGAAGAAGTTTCCGCCTTTGCCCGCAAATCGTTTGAAAAACAGGGTATGAAAATTCTGACCGGCGCGAAAACCACCAAGCTGGAAAAAGGCGCGAACAACGTCACCGTCCATATCGATGTGGGGGGTAAGACAGAAAAACTTACGGTGGATCGCGTGATTATGGCCGTGGGGATTTCCGCCAACACCGAAAATATTGGTCTTGAAAATGTTCCGGGTGTAAAAACGGACCGTGGGCATATCATCGTCGATGAATATCTGCGTACGGGTGAGGCCGGGGTCTATGCGATTGGTGATTGCGTCGGCGCACCATGGCTGGCTCACAAAGCAAGCCACGAAGGTGTTATCTGCGTTGAAAAATTGGCGGGTCAGAAGGATGTTCACCCTATGGTGAAAACGAATATCCCGGGCTGTACATACTGCCACCCGCAAGTGGCGAGTGTTGGCTTGACGGAAAAAGCCTGCAAGGAAAAAGGCCTGAATGTCAAAATCGGGCGTTTCCCCTTCATCGGCAATGGCAAGGCGATTGCGCTTGGCGAGCCTGAAGGTTTCGTTAAAACGATTTTCGATGCCAAGACCGGCGAGCTGCTTGGCGCGCACATGATTGGCGCGGAAGTGACGGAGCTAATCCAAGGTTATGTTGTTGGCAAGACAGCGGAATTGACCGAGGCGGAATTTATGCACACGATCTTCGCGCACCCGACCTTGTCTGAGATGATGCATGAGAGTGTTCTGAATGCGTATGGGAAGACAATTCATTTTTAGTAGAGAAGATTAAGGGCCAAAATGTTCCCATGGATTTTGTATGTTTTTGCCTGCATCTTCGGCGCGTTGTTTTACAACGTGGCGGTCAAGGTGGCGGGCGACCATATCAATCCGTTTATTTTTACCTCGGGCCTGACAGCCGTGGCCTTGCTCGGCCATCTGGGATGTCTAGCCTTTTACAAATTTTACATGGGGGAGAATGTCGATTTTAACGCCGACAAGATGGGCCTCTATATGGTCCTTCTGGGTGGGGCGGCCGTGGTCGTCATCGACCTTTCCTTCTATTTTGCCCTGAAAACAGGGAGCATGGTGGCAACAAACCTGCTCTGGACACTCGGTGCCACGGCCTTAACAGCCCTGTCGGCCTTTTTTATCTTTAAAGAACCCTTCACGGCGACTAAGATGGCGGGACTGGCTTTTGGCGTACTCTCGTTCTATTTACTGTCGAAGCCAGCCTAGGAGCAACGATGACCTATAACCCAGAATTGCTGGACCGCAAGAAGCGGCACCCTGAAAAGCAAAAAAACCCGGATCGCCCAATGGGCAAGAAGCCGGACTGGATTCGTGTCAAGGCTCCACAAGGCAAGGTTTATTCGGAAACACTTGCGACCGTGAAAGGGCTGAAACTCACCACCGTTTGTGAAGAGGCGGGATGCCCGAACATCGGCGAGTGCTGGGAAAAACAGCATGCGACTTTCATGATTATGGGTGAGGTCTGCACACGCGCCTGTTCTTTCTGCAACGTGGCCACCGGTAAGCCGAACGAATTGGATAAGTATGAGCCATTGCGCGTGGGTGTTGCCGTTGAGCAGATGGGTTTAAAACATGTCGTGGTGACATCTGTGGATCGTGACGATCTGGACGATTCCGGCGCGGACCATTTTGTGAAAACGATTGGTGCCATCCGTTTTAAATCACCCGACACCACCATCGAAATTCTGCCCGGCGATTTTCGCGGGAACAATGAAGCGATTGATGCAGTAATCCGCGCACGTCCTGATGTGTTTAACCACAATCTGGAGACTGTGCCGCGTCTCTACCCGACCATTCGTCCGGGCGCGCGTTATTTTAGATCCTTAAGCCTTTTGGCCCGCGTAAAGCAGATCGACCCGATGATGTTCACCAAATCCGGCCTGATGGTCGGGCTTGGTGAGACCAAGGAAGAAATTGCCCAAGTGATGGATGATATGCGCGCCGCCGATATCGATTTCATCACCATCGGCCAGTATCTTCAGCCAACGGCCAAGCATGCGCCCGTTATGCATTTCTGGACACCGGAAGAATTTGAGGGGCTTGAGAAGATGGCGCGGGCTAAAGGATTCCTGATGGTGTCCGCCACGCCGCTGACCCGCTCCAGCTATCACGCCGGGGATGATTTCGCCCGTCTGCGGAAAGCCCGTGAAGAAAAACTGACTAAGATGGCCGCCGAGTAATCAGGGTTTCAGTGACCGCAGTCTTTCATTCAGATCTTCCGATATCTTTGAAATCACTTTTTGACGTGTATTTTCATGTGGCATATTCTTATGCTGCGTCCAGTTTCGATAGGTTGGGCCAGTGATATCGAGTTTTTCGATGGCTTCTTCCCGATTGCGGTAAAGGTGCCGTGATGCCGTATCAAAAATTTCCGTGAAGTCAGCAGGTTGAATTTTTCCAGTCTTGATCGCTTGATTCACTGCCTTGCGAAACTCTTTCAATATTTCCAGTTCGGGCGATTGTAATTCTGTGACCTCGCGGATCATCAGATCCAGAGCCTTTACTTTGGTATGGGGTGTGGGTGTACCCCTGCCGTCCAGCCATCTGTTCACTGTGGCAGTTCCAGAGCCGAGCTTGTCAGCAAGATTTGTCACTGTGCCAAAGATGAATTGAATGCCAATATTCATGGCGTCACGGAATGATTCATCATCAATATTTTTTTCTGATTTGAGATCGTGCAAATAGGGAAGGAGACCCTGAATGGCCTGCTTGTGCGTTTTGTCCCAATATTTCTTAATGAAGCTCATACAGTTATATATGTTGAAATAATGATTATGTCAATAAAAAAGATCTTAAGTTTTTGATCAATATGGATTAATTAGGTCTGGTGCTGAAACATTTCGAACAAAAACATCTGCCTTACACCCCTGAACAAATGTTCGGGTTGGTGGCGAACGTGGATTCTTACGAGGAGTTTGTGCCGTGGTGCATCGCCAGCCGGATTAACCGCCGCGAGAGCGAAAATGTTTTCTATGCCGACCTTGTGGTGGGATACAAACTGTTCCGCGAGCGTTTTTCGTCGAAGGTTGTGCTAGACCGCCCGAATGAAATTTCTATCGAGTATCTGAAGGGCCCGTTAAAGAACCTGCGCAATCACTGGAAGTTTATCCGCCAGCCGGACAATAGCTGCCTGATCGATTTTTCCGTCGAGTTCGAATTTTCCAATGTCGCCCTGCAAGCCCTTGCAAACATGTTCTTTAATGAAGTGGTGAAGCGCATGGTGGGGGCGTTCGAAGCAAGAGCCCAAGAACTCTACGGACCGCGTTAAGCGACATCCGTAGATATTATTTCAATCAATAATTCCAGCGCCTTTTCCGCCGTTGCCTGACGTATGGATGTGCGGTCGCCATCAAAGTTGTTTTTGATGACAACTGGTTCTTTATTCTGGAGAGCCACGGCGATATAGACAAGGCCGACAGGTTTTTCTTTTGTGCCGCCATTGGGGCCCGCAATACCCGTTACCGACAAGGCAATATCGGCATGGCTGTTGTTCAAGGCACCCAGCGCCATTTCGTGGGCTGTCTGTTCGCTAACTGCGCCATAAGATTCAATGGTTGCTGAATCAACACCGAGATCTTCGATTTTAGCTTCGTTGGAGTAGGTGACAAAACCACGTTCGTATATTGCGGAGGAACCGGAACGGTCCGTCATTGCCGCCGCGATCATGCCGCCTGTGCAGGATTCCGCCGTGACAAGGCGCATGTTTTTCCCGGCAAGCAGGAGGGAGAGTTCTTCAACCAGCGAGTGCATATTGTATTCCTATCATCACAAGGGCAGTATAAATCCCGGCCATCAGGTCGTCTAACATAACGCCTTTTGCGCCGGATAAGTTCCTGTCCAGCCAACCAACCGGGAAAGGTTTCAGGATATCAAAAAAGCGAAAGAGCGCGAAAGCCGCTAGAATGTAAAGATTATGTTGGCCCACGGCGGCAAGGAGAGCAATCCACATGCCGGCCACTTCATCAATGACGACCATGCCGGAATCGTGACTGCCCGTCATCTCTTCGAATTTCTTTGCAGCCCAGAAACCAACGGGGATAACAAACACAAGGCCGATGATCAGGCCAACATATCCGCC
>CAZUYV010000097.1:0-7336 GCA_964624435.1 uncultured Micavibrio sp.
CAGGATATTTATTCCGGCATCGATCGCCCTGCGTTCCACATGACGGGCACGGATGATTCATCGCCTGTAGAAGGGTTTGATTACACCAAACGCCTGACGATCTATGATTACTCGGTGAAGGCCGAAAAAATGTTGCTGGTCCTCAAAGACGGCGACCACATGATCTATAATGGCAGCCGCGGCAAATTGGGCCAGAACCCCAACCGTGAAAAACACGAAGACCTTGTTAAGATTTCGGCTTTGGCCTACTGGGATGCCCATTTAAAAGGGGATAAAGTCGCGCTGGAGTGGTTGACCGGTGGCGATTTTGCCACATATCTCAATGGGAACGGCGAATTCCGTCATGAGGGATAAAAAATGTCAGACTATGCAATTGAAATTTCGGGCCTGAACAAAACTTACAAGGGGTCTGGCAAGTCGCCTGAGAAGGTCGCGTTGCGCGATATCAATCTGACAATCCCAAAGGGTTCAATCTATGGTCTGCTCGGTCCCAATGGTGCGGGTAAATCGACGCTCATCAATATTATGGCGGGTCTTGTCGTCAAATCATCGGGCACCTTGAAAATATGGGATCGCGATATTGATCTTGAACCGCAGAATGTTAAGGCCGCGATTGGTATCGTGCCGCAGGAAATTAATTACGATCCGTTCTTTTCACCACGCCGCCTGCTCGATATTCAGGCCGGCATGTATGGGGTTCCCAAGAATGAACGCAAAAGTATGGAACTGCTCGATCTCGTTGGCCTTGCCGATAAGGCCGATGCTTATACACGCTCCCTCTCCGGCGGGATGAAACGCCGCTTGCTGGTAGCTAAAGCGCTGGTGCATACGCCGCCTATTCTTATTCTTGATGAACCCACCGCCGGTGTTGATGTCGAATTGCGCCAGATGCTGTGGGAAAAAGTAAAGATGCTCAATCAACAAGGGGTTACTGTTCTTCTTACCACGCACTATCTGGAAGAAGCGGAAGAACTTTGTGATTCCATCGCCATCATCAATCATGGCCAGATTATCGTAAATGAAGACAAGAAGACGCTGGTGGGTCGTCTCGACAACAAGGAAATTATTTTCCGTCTGGACCGCGAAGTGTGGGAAGTGCCGCCAAGCCTGCAGGGTTATGCCGTCACGAAAGATGATTCACGCACGTTACGTGTGCGCTATTCCACCAAGGATGTCAGCGCTGGGAAATTGATTGAGGCAGTGCAGGCGGCAGGATTAGGCATTGCTGATCTTTCGACCGAGGAAAGCAACCTTGAAGATGTTTTTTTGCAGCTAACACGAACTTAAGCGGTGATCATCTGTTGGTAGGGTTTTCAACACTTAGGATTGGAGACTATGATGAAGACCGTAAAAGATGTTATGACGCAAAAATGTGAATGGATTTCGCCTGATACGAGTTTGGTCGAAGCGGCGAAACTGATGAAGAACAATGATTGCGGATTTTTGCCAGTCGGCGAAAACGAAAAACTGATCGGCATGGTGACAGATCGCGATATCGCCATCCGCGCAGTGGCTGAAGCCAAAGATCCGAATAAGACCACCGCGCGCGATATTATGACGGCACAGACATATTATTGTTATGATGATCAGAATGTCGATGAAGTGTGCCAGAATATGGGTGAGATCAAGGTGCGCCGTCTCCCTGTTGTCAATCGTGACAAGCGCCTGGTCGGTGTTGTTTCTTTCGGTGATGTGTCTCAGGCAGCGCCTAGTAAAGATGTGGGCGAGTCGCAAAAGCAGATTACGGCGGAAACAGCCCACAAAAAAGCAGCCTAGATTTAAAGAAATGGCCCCATTGCTGGGGCCATTTTTTATACAGGGCGCGGGTTCCTGTTTTGAAATCCC
Organism: uncultured Micavibrio sp.; assembly: GCA_964624435.1. Taxonomy (GTDB): domain Bacteria; phylum Pseudomonadota; class Alphaproteobacteria; order Micavibrionales; family Micavibrionaceae; genus Micavibrio_A. The sequence goes on from CAZUYV010000097.1 coordinate 1,846, forward strand.
AATTGATGCCAGTACGGATAGGCGGGATGTTTCGCGCTGGCGGCATCCAGTGTTGCCACTTGTTCCTGCGTCAGGTTCCAGCCAACGGCGCCGAGATTCTGGCGTAGTTGTTCTTCATTGCGCGCACCGACGACGATGTTGCAGACATTCGGACGTTGCAGCAGCCAGTTCAATGCAACCTGAGCGACTGTCTTGCCTGTTTCCGCCGCAACTTTGTCGAGGGCTTCAACAACCGTGTAGAGATATTCATCCTCCACCAATGGTCCGCCTTCTGCCCCGCCTTGTGCGATTCGGCCTTCTTTGGCCGGCTGACCACGGCGGATCTTGCCGGTGAGGCGACCCCATCCGAGTGGGCTCCATACCATCGTCCCGACACCTTGGTCGATGCCGAGTGGCATGATCTCAGATTCAAAATCGCGACCGATGAGCGAGTAATAGCCTTGATAGGCAACATACCGGGCAAGGCCGTATTTTTCCGATGTCGCCAGTGATTTCATCAAATGCCAGCCGGAGAAGTTGGAACAGCCGATATAACGCACCTTGCCGGATGTGATGAGGTTATCAAGTGCGGAAAGTGTTTCCTCAACAGGGGTGAGGGCATCGAAGCCATGCATGAAATAAACATCGATGTGATCGGTGCCAAGGCGCTTCAATGAATCCTCGGCGGCTTTCACGATGTGGTAACGGGACGATCCGACATTGTTCACGCCTTCGCCCATCTGGAACGTTGTCTTGGTAGAAATCAGGACATCATTGCGGCGGCCTTTGAGGGCGGCTCCCAGAACTTCTTCCGATCCACCTTGCGAATAAATATCGGCTGTATCGAAAAAATTGAGCCCATGTTCAAGGCAGATATCGACCAGCTTGGATGCTTCCTTTACATCCGTGTCGCCCCATTTTTGAAAAAATTCACCTTTGGTGCCAAAGGTTCCTGTGCCGAGGCTAAGGATCGGCACTTGCAGGCCGCTTCGGCCAAATTGTCTGTGTTCCATAATATAAATTCCTGTGAAGAGATTGTTATAGGGGGTGATCTAAGCACAGCATGGCCCTATTTCAAGGCGGCAAAGCGGAATTTAAGGTTTTTCTCACCGCCATCCTCCCTTACACTAGGGGATCATTCATAAGGAGAGTACCGATGGCCGCCCAGCACGAACTACCCCTGGTTTCTACCGTGGCCGTTGGCTTGAGTCTGGCCTTCATTTTGGGTCTGATCGCATCAAGGCTGCGCATTCCCCCTATTGTCGCTTATCTCCTCGCCGGTATTCTGATCGGCCCCCATACACCGGGATTTGTTGCTGATGCGGACCTTGCCAACGAGCTGGCGGAAATCGGGATCGTTCTTCTGATGTTTGGCGTGGGTCTGCATTTTTCGTTAAAAGATTTGATGGAGGTTAAACGCATTGCCGTGCCCGGTGCGATTGCGCAGATGGGCGCGGCCATTGTAATGGGCATTGGCCTTGCCTGGTATTGGGGATGGTCTGTCCCGAGTGGGTTGATGTTTGGGCTTGCGCTGTCGGTCGCCAGTACAGTCGTTCTGCTTCGCGCGATGGAAGAACATAATCTTTTGCAATCGATGAATGGACGTATAGCGATTGGCTGGCTGATCGTGGAAGATCTTGCGATGATTCTTGCCCTCGTGCTGGTCCCTGCGCTGGCAGCGCCCGCAGTGGAAGGCACGCAGCATATGAGCCCCCTTTTGCAGGTTCTGCTGGCTATTGGGAAGGTGGGGGTGTTCCTTGTCCTTATGATTGTCGGGGGAAAACGCTTCCTGCCTTGGCTTTTGTCGCTGACGGCCAAAACCAAATCCCGGGAATTGTTTACACTTGCCGTTTTCGCGGCTGCGGTGGGAATAGCCTTTGGTGCATCTAAACTATTTGGCGTCTCCTTTGCGCTGGGCGCGTTCTTTGCCGGGATGATGATCAAAGAATCTGATATGAACCACGAAGTCGCCGACCGCGCCCTGCCGTTTCAGGATGCGTTTGCCGTTCTTTTCTTTGTGGCAGTCGGCATGTTGTTCGATCCGTCCATCTTGATCGAACAACCAGTGAATGTTCTTCTGGTCGTACTGATCATCGTGATCGGAAAATCGCTGGCGGCCTTCATGATTGTCCGTCTGTTCGGTTATCCCTTAAAAACAGGTCTGCTGGTGTCGGCAGGGCTGGCCCAGATCGGTGAGTTCTCCTTTATCCTGATTGGCCTTGGCGTTATGTACGACTTGATCCCCGAATATGGGCGCGATCTGGTTCTGGCAGGGGCGCTGGTATCTATTGCGCTGAACCCTCTCGTCTTCTGGGCTGTGCGGAAACTCTACGAATATGTGGGGCGCAGTCCAAAACTGAACCATTTGTTCGATATGCGGGATGATGATCTCGCCCATCTGCAACAAGAAGAAGAAAAGGCCCTGAAGGAACTTGTTATTGTTGTCGGATGGGGGAAAGTCGGGAAACATGTCTGTGAGAATGTTGAATCCGCGCATATGGATTTGGTGGTGATCGATGGCAACAGGGAACGGGTTGAATTACTGCGCGAACGTGGGTTCCACGCAATCGCCGGTGATGCCAGTTACAAGGAAACGCTGATCGATGCCGCGATTGAGAAGGCGGTGGCGATTGTGGTTGCTGTGCCGGATGCGTTTGAAGGGCGCCGGATTGTAGAAACGGCGCGTAGCCTGAAACCCAATATTCATGTGATTGCGCGCGCCGAAAATGATGAGGAATATAATTACTTCACGGAACAGAAAGTGGACTTTGTGACCACCGGGCCGCGTGAGATGGGCAAATCCATCATCCATTATCTTGAAACAATGCGCAGTGGCGCGGTGCCCCTGATGAAGACTGATTTTTAGGCTAAAACAGCCAAAAATCCCTGCATTTCAACCTGTTCCACGCAATTTGATTGGACAGGTCCCGGGCAAGCCGTTAAAAACGCAGTTATTAAGGTGCGCAGCCGTAGCTCAGCTGGATAGAGCGCTTCCCTCCGAAGGAAGAGGTCGTGGATTCGAATTCCGCCGGTTGCACCATTTCCCTAAAATTTTCTTGACATTATAGGAATATTATCCTATATAAGAATTATTCCCGTCACAATTGTGTCTGCAAGAATTCAACACCGCCCGTGCGCCTGCGCCGGGCGGGTTTTTTATTAGAAAGGTTTTTTTCATGGAACTTAGCTTAGGGCTTGGGTTAGGACATCGCCATTTTACGTCCTCTGCCCCGCCCGTATTTTCACCCGCCAGCATACCCGATTTGGCCCTTTGGCTGGACGCTGCGGAAGCATCAAGTATTACGGCCGCCGCTGGCGCCGTGTCGCAATGGAGCGATAAAAGCGGGAATGGCTACCACGCTGTGCAATCATCCAGCGGTGCGAGGCCGAAGACCGCAACGCGTAGTCTCAACAGCCTCAATGTCATTGAATTTGATGGATCTGACGACGGGTTTAACGTTTCGCCCGTACCGGATATTTCCGGTGCCCATACGATGTTCGTGGTGGCGGCAACCGATACACCGACGAAGAGCGGAAACCAGAATTTCATTCGCGGTTTAAACAGTACTTCTACGCGGCAGCAAATCACCTATGGCGGCTCGGGAACGACCTTGCTGGGAAGAAACGGTTCGTCCGATGCAACCTATTCTCTCACGGTCGATAGCAACCCGCATATTTTCAGTCAGGCCTGTTATGCCACCGATCTGCGACTTTACTATGCCGGGGGCCATGTCGCCAGCAGTACAGCCTCTGGAGGCGGCACCACCAATCTTGGAATTGGTCGCCGTGGAAACTCAGGCGACAGTCCGCTGGATGGCTATATTGCGGAAGTTTTAATTTATGGTCGTGCGCTGAATAGCAGCGAAGCCAATCAGGTAGGGAATTATCTGGCGTCGAAGTGGAATGTAACATGGACAGATTACAGCTACTCTACCCTCGCAGTCATCGGAGATTCGATCACGGCCGGGCAAAGCGCATCAACAAGCGCCAATCGCTGGGCGAATATTGTCGCAACGTCTTTGGGAACACCTCTGCTTAATCAAGGTATCTCCGGCACCTATCTTCAAAACACAATTCTTTCCGGTGGATCGCCCGGTGCTAACAATGGCCGAGACCGATACATTGCCGACGTCACCAGCCGCAACCGTGCAGAGCGTGTTGTCATCCTCTATGGTGTGAATGATGCACGCGATGCGCCGATAGAGGCGAACCTGACACTTGCCAATTTTATCAATGATTATCAGGAAATGATTACCGGGTTGTTGGCCGCAGGATATACGCAAGATAAAATCACTCTTGGCTCGCCGCCTTATTTCACGGGGCACCGTTCCGGTGATACAGGTGGGGCAGCAAGGCTCGCCAGTTTTGCAGGTGCCGTGCGTGATCTGGCTGTTGCCAATCACGTAAAATTTGCAGATGTTTACAATTATATGATCAATAATGGTGGGGCATCTTTGCTCAGTGGCGACTACTTGCATCCCAATGACAGCGGCCATGCCGCGATTGCCGTGGCAATTCTGGCGGCAGACTTCGTATCCTAAGACGATTTTATTTTAAACTGTGTGAGAATGTCTTTTTGCCGTTTTTCCATCTTCTTCAAATCGAAATCGGCAATCATCTCATTGAAAACGCGATACCAGTTTACTTCGGCTTTCAGGTGAAGGAACACGGAACCAAGGCCGAGTGCCGCGCGATCCATGAACACGAATTCGCGCGGGATCGTGACGCTGCCATTGCTCTTGCTGGCTTCACGCAATTTTTCATGCACTTTTTGCGCGGTCTCGCGGCCAAACACCCCATTGGTGACTTCACCAATCGGGCGGACCTTGTCTTCCATCAGCGGCGCATACAGGAACCGTGCCCAGATGTTGAGAATATCAATCTGTTCACTCGACAAATCTTTGAATCCCCATGTCTCATAGGCATGGACGGACCGGGCGATATCGTTTTCCATCAGGGAATGATAAAGATCGATAACGCCACCCACGAATTTCGGCGGGAATATCCGCACACAACCGAAATCGAGCAAGTTGATGGAATCATCCTTGGCGACCGAATAATTCCCAAGATGCGGGTCGCCATGAATGATCCCGTAATGGTAGAGCGGCACATACCATGCCCGGAACATGTTCATGGCCAGCGCGTTGCGCTGATCGGGGTGGGCATCCACAAAGTTCAATATTTTCTCACCATCCATCCATGTGCTGGAGAGAAGGCGCGATGTTGAAAGTTCATTAATGATATCGGGAACATGCACATTTGGCTCGTCTTTCAGCATATGCGCATACATCTTGCCGTAGCGGGCCTCGAGCTCGTAATCAAGTTCTTCATATAGACGCGCTGCCAGCTCTTCATGAATATGCTTGGTTTGAATGGCCTTGTCGTAGCGTTCAAAAATTGAAAAAATTACTTTCAACTGGTTCAGGTCGGCAGCAATCGCTGATTGCATATCGGGATATTGCAGTTTGCAGGCGATCCTGCGGCCATCATGCGTCACGGCCTTATGCACTTG
>CAZUYV010000098.1:0-7302 GCA_964624435.1 uncultured Micavibrio sp.
AATAACGGCAACAACGATATCGACGATCATGACCTGAGTGATAGGCAAACGGCCCCGAAAAAGCAAGGGAATCCTTGGGATTATCCCTAACCGAAGCTCTTATAAACCGTCTTCCCGGCGAACTGGCGGGCAAGGTCTTCCAGATGGGCTATTTCTTCGATTTTCAGACCTTCAATGGTGGTGGCCTTCGCGCCCTTTTTAGCAGGACGTTGCGGGATAACGGACCGGTCAAAGCCAAGCTTGGCCGCCTCTTTCAACCGGACATCAGGCTGACTGACCGAACGGATTTCCCCAGCCAAACCGATTTCGCCAAAAAAGACCGTGTTGCCCGGCACTGGGATATTCGATTGAGAAGATAGCAGCGCGGCAGCGACGGCCAAATCGGCGGCAGGTTCGGAAATACGGATACCGCGCGCGATGTTGAGAAAGATATCGGAAGAAGAGAGCGTAACACCGCAGCGTGTTTCGAGCACGGCTAGCACATGGCAAGGCGATTTGAATCCCAGCCGATGACAGCGCGGCGCGGTGTGCCAAGTGCGGATGGTGCGACCAGCGCCTGTACTTCCACCAAGACAGGGCGTGTCCCCTCCAGCCCCGCCAGCACGGCAGAGCCAGCGACATTGTTTTGACGCTGGGCCAAAAAGAGTGCAGAAGGGTTCGGTACTTCCACCAGACCTTCAGAGACCATTTCAAACACGCCGATTTCATCGGTCGGGCCAAAACGGTTTTTAACCGTGCGGAGGATGCGGAACTGATGGCCGCGGTCCCCTTCAAAATACAAAACCGCATCCACCATATGTTCCAGCACACGAGGGCCAGCAATCTGGCCTTCCTTGGTGACGTGACCGACAAAGAGAATGGCAATATTGCGTTTCTTGGCCACGCGAATGAGTTCCTGCGTGCAGGTGCGCACTTGGGTCACTGTACCCGGCGCGGATTCCACCGTATCGACAAACATGGTTTGAATGGAATCGATGACGATCAAATCCATCGGATCGGATTCCATGGAGGCGACGATATCGCGCACAGATGTCGCGGAGGCCAATGCCACAGGCGCATTATCGAGCCCGAGACGTTGAGCGCGCAGGCGCACCTGATCCACCGCCTCTTCGCCCGACACATACAAACAGGTCTTGCCCGCCATCGCCATTTTGCAGACGACCTGCAAAAGCAGCGTTGATTTACCAATACCGGGATCGCCGCCAATCAGAATAGCAGAGCCCGGAACCATGCCGCCGCCGGTGACACGATCAAATTCCGCAATGCCGGTGACGTGACGGGGATGATTGGTGTTGGATGTGCCCTTCAGGCTGACCAGATCGAGTGATTTGCCCTTGCGTCCCTGCCCCAGACCTTTGGGCGCGGACTCAGAGGGCGTTTCTTCGACAATCGTGTTCCATTCGTTGCAAGCTTCGCATTTACCCGCCCATTTGTTGGTAACGGAACCGCAGGACTGGCAGGTGAAGGATTTTTGAACCTTGGCCATATTAGAGAAATCTCATTTCGTTTAGTTACAAGCACATCCATTAGTTCGTTTGCTCCGAAATAAAAAAAAGTGGGATGACTTTTTGTTTTCATAACGAAGAAGAAGGGGGCATGTCTCACTGGTTTTGAGGATGACGACTTGAGGAGGAGAGCAATATTGTTGGGATGAAATGTTCATGTTCTCGTTATACCCCATCTGTGAGAACAAAGAAAGAACAAATTTATGGAGTAGGAGTATTTGGCAAATTTTTCTGCCGCCACAATGCCGGATCGGCGGGTTTGCCATCCCGGTCAAAAGAATAGAGACGCCATTCAACGGAGAATTCTCCATCAAAATGACGCCTGGTTGCCGTGGTGAGGTGCGGTTTGATGCCATGGGATTTCATCGCATCCAAAATTTGCGTGGTCGCGGCAAAATCCGCCGAGGTCAGATAGACAATGCCATCTTGATTCATGACATTCCGAACATTGCCGAAGAAGCGGTTATAGGCATCCATGTCCGGTGAATATCCCGGATGGGCAACCGGCATCCACAAATTCGCGGCAACGATATCAAACGAATGATTGGGGTAGTGTTTGGAAACATCGTCCAGCACATCGCCTTTCATAACATCAACAACAGAAGCAAAGTGGGCATTAAGTTTAAGAACATTTTCACGGGCAAGATCCACTGCCTCGCTCTCATTATCAATGGCCACAACATGGGCCGCACCGCGATAGGCCGCGGCGAGAGAAATCACGCCACTACCGCAACCAACATCAAGCACCGCCTTGCCGGAGAGATTGTGACCAAGATTATCGATGACGATGCCAGACGAATAGGAAGTATCGGGATGGGCATGGTAGACATGTGAGGAAAGCTGCAAAGGAAAACCATAGGCATCATGGACCATCAGGTTCGATGTATTTTGAATTTTCCATTCAATCTGCATGAAACCGTGACGATCAATATAAGCCCCCTTATGGCGCGGGTCTTCGAATACCGGCATGTCATTCCCCCTTATATTGGAAGTTTCCATATATAAAGATCAAGCGGCTGGCAAGTTTTTTATCGTTTCTGGCATCGAACCCTATTCACCGCTAAGATGTTGTTACCTTATAAGGATTTGTCATGAAAAAGATTGCTGTCTGTGTCGTCATACTGGTTCTGGTCATTGCCGGATGGGCCATGAGCCGAGAAGGTGATAATGCCGTCGCCACGGTGAAGCCCGTTTACACATCCGCCGTTCAGGCGGTTTATGCGACAGGCACGGTTGAGGCAGCGCAGATGATTCCGATCGCCCCGAAAATTTCTGCGCGCATCATCGGCCTTGAAGTCGATGAAGGTCATGCCGTGACAAAGGGCCAAGCCCTCGCCCAGTTGGAAGATGAGGACATTCGCCAGTCCCTTGCCGAAGCCGAAGCACGTTTGACGCTGGCCCAAAAAGACCTGGCGCGCAGTCAGACACTGGCGAAATCCGGTGCGCTGTCCAAAGGCGCGCTTGAAAATGCGCAAGCCGATTTCCAGACAACGAAAGCCGCCGTAGAACGCACGCGGGCAGAGCTGACCTATCTGCAACTGCTCGCCCCCGAAGATGGCACGATCATTCGCCGTGATGGTGAGATTGGCGAGCTAGCCACGCCATCCACGCCTGTCTTTTGGATGACCGGGGGCAACCGCATGAGGATTGAAACCGAAGTGGATGAAGAAGACATATCCCTTGTGAAACCCGATATGGAGGTCGCGATCAGCGCCGATGCCTATCCCGGCCAGATATTCCACGGCAAGGTTTTGAGTATCACGCCCAAGGGCGACCCCATCGCCCGGTCTTACCGCGTGCGGGTATCATTGGAAGACAACACACCCCTCATGATCGGCATGACGGCCGAAACCAACATCATCACACAAAAGAAAGACAAAGCGTTGATGGTTCCGCTCACCGCCGTCAAAGATAATGAGGCGTGGGTCAAGCGCGGTCATAAATTTGAAAAGGCCACAGTCAAAACCGGCATCAAAACCGACAAGCAGATCGAGATCATCGAAGGGCTGGGTGAAGGCGATGACGTGGTGCAGCGTTATGATGATGTGACCGTCGAAACCGAATGAAACTGTTTTTCTACATCGCGGTGAAACATATCCTGGCGCGCAAACGCCAGAGCCTTGTGTCATTGCTCGGCATCATCATCGGTGTCGCGTTCTTCCTCGCCATTGCCTCCCTGATGCAGGGATCACAGAATGATTTTATCAAGCGCCTGATCGATAATTCCCCCCACATCACCATTCAGGATGAGTATCGTGAAGCGCGGGAGCAACCTGTGCAAAAACTTTTTAAGGATAGCGCTGTCGAGCTGCGCAGTATCCAGCCTTTGCCCGAAACGCGCGGCATCCGTGGCTATAAACGCATTGTCGAGGATTTAAAGGCCATGCCGGGCGTGCGCGCCTCGGCCTCCCTCTCCGGGTCCGCGATCCTCAATTTCGCAGGGCGTGATTTCGCCATCGTGCTGAACGGCATGATCCCGGAAGATATGTTGGACCTGACCACCATTGAAGAAAATATGGAGGAAGGATCGGTCAACGACCTGATCGCCAACCGTAACGGTATTATTGTCGGGGCGGAACTGGTACGGCGTTTGATGCTGGAGCGCGGGGACAATATCACCCTCACCGCCTCCACGGGCCAGGTGCGCACGTTCAAGATTGTCGGTATCTTCCGCACCGGCAGTGTCGATTACGATGAGAAGCAAGCCTTTACCGACATCAAGCGTGTGCAGGCGATGATGAACAAATCAAACCGCGCCAACACGGTGATCATCAAGATGGACAAGTCTGCCGATGCGGAAAAACTGGCCCGTGAACTGGAAGCGCGGGTTGGATATAAGACCGTGTCGTGGCAGGAAGCATCCGAAGATATCATGAGCACACTCGCCATCCGCAATATCATCATGTACACGGTGGTCAGTGCAGTCCTCCTCGTCGCGGCATTTGGGATTTACAACATCATTTTCACCATCATCATGGAAAAGCAGAAGGACATCGCCATCTTGAAATCCATGGGATTCCGTGCCGGTGACATTCAGTGGATCTTTATCATTCAGGGCTGCATTCTCGGCGTTGCCGGGGTTGCGTTCGGCATTCCCATGGGATGCGCGCTTATGTACGGGCTGATGCAGATCGAATTCAAGGCGCCGGGCGTGAGTGAAACCATCCATATGCCGATCGACTGGTCAGCGCCGCAATTTTTTATCGCGGGGGCCTTCGCGTTCTTTGCTGCCGTGCTGGCATCCTACTTCCCGGCTCGTAAGGGCGCGCGCGTCTTGCCCGTTGATATATTGAGGGGCAGCTGATGACACGGTCCCTTCTCACCGCCCGCAATCTGGAACGCACGCTTACCGGCGAAGTGCCAGTGACATTGGTGAAAGATATCAGCCTTGATATTTACGAGGGGCAGTTCACCGCCGTGACGGGGCCATCAGGATCGGGGAAATCATCACTGCTCTATCTCCTCGGACTGCTCGATCAACCCACCAAGGGTACGATCCAGCTGGAAGGTATAGAAACCACCACGATGCATGAAGATGACCTCGCGGCGTTGCGCCTTGAAAAACTCGGCTTCATCTTCCAGTTTCATTTTTTGCTCCCCGAATTCAGCGCGCTCGAAAATGTCCGCATGCCGATGCGCAAGTTAGGCAAGCTTGGTGATAAGCAGCAGATTGAAAAAGGCATGCATTTATTGGAGAGCGTGGGGCTAGCCGAACATTCGCACAAAATCCCGCGCCAGTTATCGGGTGGACAGGCGCAGCGTGTGGCGATTGCCCGGGCGCTGGCGAATGATCCCACCATATTGATGGCAGATGAACCGACCGGGAACCTCGACACCCATTCTGCTTCCACCGTGCAGCAGATATTGCGTGACATCGCCCACCAGCCGGGGCGCGCTGTTGTCGCCGTCACGCATGATGAACATTTCGCCTCTGTTGGCGACCGCCGCATTCATATTGTCGATGGAAAGATTGAAGTTTAGAGCAGTTCGCGCTGCAAAGCCCATTTGATTTGCAGAAGATCGGTGTCCATATCGCCTATGATCACAAGCTGTTTGGTCTTGCGCGGGCGGATACCTTCGCCAAGATAAATGGATTCTTCGATTTCCAGCGGCGCGCCTTCGGCAGTGAATTTCCAGCCAATGCCAGAAGGCAGAGCGATGATGGCTTCGCACCCTTCTTTGACCAGCGAGACATTCACATCCGGGTGAAGGTGGAACCGCGCTGCGACCTTGTGCGGACGTGTCAGGCCGGTGCTGCAGGTGAGCGTGTCTTCCCCGCGCAAATCATTGCCCTGATCCGCGTAATAGAGGCGGCGACGATGCGTGATGCCATTCAGGGGGAAATAACCATCATGGCTGGAATCAACGAGGATGGAATCGACCTTGTCTTCGCGGTTCAGCGTGACTTTCTTCGGCTTGCGGGCGAGGCTTCCATCCTTGTGGATTTCAGCGGCGTTGCGATCATCGATCACCAGCGTGTTGTGGGCAGCCGTGAAACGGAGCATTTCCTGCCATTCCGGATTGGTCGGGTGCGAGCCGCAATTGACGATGATGCGCTCTCTCCCATAGCTCATTTCAAACGAGAGCGGCGCGGCGTGGGACGCTGTATCATGCGGCCATTTCGGGGCCTTGCCCGTATCCATGATGATGATGCCGCGGCCCAGCGTGATACGTTCATAGCCCGTGTGCGGCAGGGAGTTCAATGTTTTCGCGCGCGAGTTGGTTTGCAGCATCACCTGTTTGACCAGTTCTTCGTTGCCTTCCTGCGACCCATGGAAGCAGGCGAAATTGCGGTCGGCATGACGGAAGAAGCGCAATGTCGGCACGGCACGATCCAGCGCATGTTGAATTTTTTCAGGGCACGGATAACCACCCTGACGCAGCGCCGTACGAATATCAATCAGGATAATAATGGATTCGAGAAGCGATTGCGGAGAACGTGAAACATGGCCACCATCGGAGAGAATTTGTTTGCCGATTTCCTTGTGCAGGAGGTTCAGCGCTTGTTCCAGCAGTTGTTCCCGGCCTTCCATCGCAATACCGGCATAGACGAGACCCTTGATCGCCTGCAGCAACGGCACACCGGCGAGGTGGCCTGGTGTCGCGCGCGACAATTGACGAACCTGGCGGGCGAGTAGCGTAAAAAATTCGCATTGGAATTCTTCGGTCGCGCTTTCGCCAAAGAATGTGAAGCTCGAAAGCCAGTTGGAAACACGCTGGCCCAAAATATCGGCACGCCAATAAAGATCATGTTTGTAGGGATGCTGTTGCATCCAGTTTTCCAGCATGGCCCGTGCCGCAAGGCGACCCTTGTCACCGCCCAGCGCGCGCAAATCGCGCAGCCAGTCAAAACCGTGGATGTATCTGATCCACGCATCATCGACTCCTACCGGATGCCAGTTGGCGTTGTGGAGCTCGAGTTGATCACCTTCGAGTGTGAAAATACCGCCATGGATGAGCCAGCGGCCTTTTTCAGGAGAACCTTTCCAGACATCCACCGGGCAGACGAGCAAACGTTCCGGGATCATCCCCGCCAGCTTCCAACGATCAACAACGCGGGAACAGGCAACCTTATCGAGGCTGCGTTTGATCGTTGAATGAAGGGAAGAAATCAATTCCATCGTTAGCCCCTCAACGACTTAATGGCAGAGGCGTAACCTGATGGGCCACCCTTGAACACGGCAGTACCGGCAACGAGGACATCGGCGCCAGCAGCAATAACCTGTTTCGCGGTATCCGCATTCACACCGCCATCAACTTCGAGGTCGATCTTGCGGCCCGTCGCGTCGATGCGCGC
>CAZUYV010000099.1:0-7274 GCA_964624435.1 uncultured Micavibrio sp.
TCATTGCATTGATAGCGGTAGTCCTTTTGGGCGGCGGCGCGGCCGGAGCTTATTTCTTTTTGAATAAGCCCGCGGAAGCAGCCGGTGGCCCCTTGGATGAGGCCGCCAAGGCCGAACATGAGGCCAAAACGGCAGCCGCCGAAGGCGTTGAAGCGGCCCCGAAAGAGCAATTTGTCCAGATTGATGCCCTGATCCTGCCCATTATTGATGAACGCGGTATTGCCCAGACCGTCAGCCTTGTTGTTTCCATTGAAGTCCCGGATGAAGCCACAGCGGAAGAGGTCAAGCGCCTGTCCCCCCGCCTGAAAGATGCCTATATCCAGGATATGTATGGCACCCTGAACCGCAAATCATCGATGAAAGATGGGGTTCTGCAAGTGAATCTCATCAAGGAACGCCTAAATCGCGCCAGTATCAAGGTGCTGGGCGAGGGCAAAGTGAACGATGTACTTTTGCAGGTCGTTCAGCAAAGACGTATCTGAAATTAGCCGATTGATTGTTGCCGCGCAACAAAACCGCCCTGAAAAGGCGGTTTTTATTTGCTTATTGCGCCTTGCCAACCATCCAAAATCAGGGCAACCTTTTGACCGCGGCGTAAAAACGCCGTTTTTACTTACCCAATAGACAAGCAAACCAAGGGGATTACTACAATGACGGATATGTACATATACCTCATGATCGCCTGTTGCGTTATGGCATCGCTGATATTCAGCCAGCTATGGGCGCACGGAGTCATGAAACAAAGCACCGGGAATGAGCGTATGCAGGCCATCGCCGCCGCTATTCAAGAAGGTGCCAAGGCTTACCTCAACAGACAATATAGAACCATCGGCATCGTCGGCGTTATTGTTGCCGTCGGTCTTTACTTCCTGCTCGGCTGGCACGTCACGGTTGGCTTTGCCATCGGTGCGCTTCTTTCCGCTGTTGCCGGCTATGTTGGTATGTTCGTTTCCGTTCGCGCAAACGTACGCACCGCACAGGCAGCAACACATGGTGTGGAAGCAGCCCTCGAAGTTGCGTTCAAATCGGGCGCGATCACGGGCATGCTGGTTGTAGGCCTCGGTCTGCTCGGCGTTGCCGGATACTACTTCGTGCTGGAACAAAAATTCGGCTTTGAACTTCGTCAATCGCTCGAAGGCCTCGTTGGTCTTGGCTTTGGCGCATCGCTGATTTCCATCTTCGCCCGTCTCGGCGGCGGTATCTTTACGAAAGGCGCCGATGTTGGCGCCGACCTCGTTGGTAAAGTGGAAGCCGGAATTCCGGAAGATGATCCAAGAAACCCAGCCGTTATTGCCGATAACGTTGGCGACAACGTGGGTGATTGTGCCGGTATGGCTGCCGACCTCTTTGAAACATATGCTGTGACCATCGTTGCGACGATGCTGATCGCAGTGAGTGTGTTCACGGCGGATGTTGCCAAAGCCGTTGTAACGATCCCGCTGATGATTGGTGCCCTGTCTATTCTGGGTTCGATCGGCGGCGTGTACTTCGTTCGCCTCGGCAAGAAAAAGAACATCATGAATGCGCTGTATCGTGGTTTTATCGCCAGCGCTTTGTTCTCTCTCGCCTTCATCTCGGTGCTCTTCACGAATATCGGCCTCGACACGGAACTGGCGCTTGCCGGTAAAGATGCGGGAACAATTTCGATGCAGAGCCTGTATTACTGTACCCTGGTTGGTTTGGGCGTTACGGCCCTGTTGATCTGGATCACGGAATACTACACCGGCACCAACCACCGCCCAGTGCAGGTTGTTGCCAAAGCCTCTGAAACAGGTCACGGCACAAACGTCATTCAGGGTCTGGCCGTTTCCATGGAAGCGACAGCCCTGCCAGTGATCGTTATCTGCGCCGGTATCTACCTGGCCTTCACCTTTGCTGGATTGTTCGGAATCGCGATTGCCGCGACAACGATGCTGTCTATGGCAGGGATGGTGGTTGCGCTCGATGCCTATGGCCCTGTTACTGACAATGCCGGCGGTATTGCCGAAATGTCGGGACTGCCAGCAGATGTCCGCGTAACGACAGATGCGCTGGATGCCGTGGGTAACACAACCAAAGCCGTCACCAAGGGCTATGCTATCGGTTCTGCCGGTCTGGCTGCGCTGGTTCTCTTCGCTGCTTACACAGAAGAGATCAAGCACTACCTGCCACAGTTCGCCGATATCAAGTTTGAACTGACCGATCCGTTCATCGTGATCGGCCTGTTCCTCGGCGGTCTGCTCCCATACCTGTTCGGTGCTATGTCGATGACGGCTGTGGGGCGCGCTGCTGCCTCTGTCGTTGTGGAAGTGCGTCGTCAGTTCCGTGAGATCCCAGGTATCATGCAAGGCACAGCCAAGCCGGAATACGGCACAGCCGTTGACCTGCTGACCAAGGCCGCGATCAAGGAAATGATTGTTCCTTCCTTGCTGCCAGTGCTGGCGCCTGCGGCTCTGCTTATGATCGTGTACTGGTTGACCGGATCGTGGGAACCTGCGTTCCAGGCTCTCGGTGCGATGCTTCTTGGAACTATCGTAACGGGTCTCTTTGTTGCTATCTCGATGACATCGGGTGGCGGCGCATGGGACAACGCCAAGAAACTGATCGAAGAGCAAGGTGGTAAGGGTACGGAAACGCACAAGGCCGCCGTAACAGGTGACACTGTAGGCGATCCGTACAAGGATACTGCCGGCCCAGCCGTGAACCCGCTGATCAAGATTGCCAACATCGTGGCTATCCTGCTGGTCGCCATCGTGGCCAAGCTTATCGCTGGTTAATCCCCTTCAACTTTTTTAAGAAAAGCCCCGTGCAAACGGGGCTTTTTTTCTATAGAGAATAGGGAATGGCACAAGAAGCATTAAGCATTATCGATATCGGCACGAATGGCGATGGCATTGCCCGCATGAAAAACGGCAATGTCGTGTTCGTCCCGTTCACGGCCACGGGCGACATGGTGATGGCGAATGTCACAAGGGACCCGGACGGGCAGCTTCGCGCCAAGGTTGGCAGTTTTTTATTGAAGTCACCCGTGCGGGTCACGCCGCCATGCAGGCATTTCGGCATCTGTGGCGGCTGTGCACTTCAGCATATCAACGAGCAAACCTATCGCGATTTCAAAGTGAAAAGTGCGCTTTCGACGATTGAAAAATCCGTGAAGATTCCGCACCAGATCGAGACGGTTTTTATTCCGGCGGGAACACGCCGCCGTGCGAATTTTGCCGCGCGTGTGGTGAAGGGGCAGGCGATCATCGGCTTTCATGAGCGCCGTTCCGCCACCATTCGCGATGTGCCCGATTGTCTGATCATCAATGAAGATGTGCGCCGGGTCATGGAACAATTCCGCCCCTTTGTGCCCGCTATCAACAACGGCCAGAAGATGGACATCCTGATCCAGTGCATCAATGGGCAATCTGAAATTGGCTTGACCGGCACGCTTGCATCCGGATGGGAGGCGCAACAGGCACTCGCTGACGCTCTGCGCGCCACTGGTGCTTCCCGTATCTCATTGCGCGCGCGCGATTACGATCGGTATGAAATTCTTCTCGAGGAAAAACCTTATTTCGCAAAGTTCGGTGATCTGACGGTGAATCTTGCGCCGGGTGCTTTTTTGCAACCAAGCGAGGAGGGGGAGCGGGCCCTCGTGAAATGTGTCATGGATGGCATAGGTGACGCTTCACGCGCCGCCGATTTGTTCTGCGGCAATGGAACATTCACCGGGCCACTGATGCAGGGCAGGGAGGTCGTCGCCGTGGATTTTGCACCCGATGCGATTGCTTCCTTACAAAAAGCAGGTGTGAATGCCGTCAACCGCAACCTGTTTACGGACCTTATGTTGCCGAATGAATTTTCAGAGTTTAATGCTGTTGTCCTTGACCCCCCAAGAGCGGGAGCTTCCTCACAGGTGAATTATCTGGCGCAGTCCACTGTGCCGAAAATCGTCTATGTGTCGTGTAACCCGCAAAGTTTTGCGAAAGATGCCTCGATGCTGGATTATGCCGGATATAAACTTCAGAAATTAACCATTGTCGACCAGTTCATCTGGTCTCCTCATACCGAACTTGTGGGAATTTTCACGAAAGACCGTTGACATAAAACAAGCGGTTTTTTATCACTATTGTATGAAGTACGATTTTAAAAAGTCCGCTATGTTACTGCCCGATGATGAGTTGCAGCGCTTTGTCCGTTTGCAAACACGCGTGTCAGATATTCTTGCGATGTATCGGCGTCACACTCTCGCCTTCATTCAAAGCAAGTACAAAGTCGCTTCGCTGACCGAAGCGATTATGAATGAAGCCGGGGACATTCCCGATGACCGCAAGGATAAGCTTCGAGAATCCATCAAGACCATTCTCGGCCAAGTAAAAATTAAATTTGAAGTGGAAATGGCGGAGGCTCGTAAATCTGGCAATCGCCAGCTCTATTTTAAAAACGAATACAGCCTTCCTTATCAGAACCGACTGACAAGCCGGTTAAACAAAGTCATCCGGTCTGAGGCAGTCGTTCCGATTGTGAATTCTATTATGGGTTCTACAGATCCAGCGGTTTCACCCAAGGTGGATGAGGAAATTCAATCAAGCCGGAGTATTTATCCTCATAATATTTTTAACCGCACCTTGTTCAGTAAAGTAAAAGAAAGAGTTGCATCGGCGTTGTATGTCGATCCGGACGATGTCTTCGAATATCTTTGGGATGTCATCCCGGAGAATAGTACATTCACAATTTCCATGAACAAGTTTGATAATATTGCCGACAACATCCTGAAAATGGATGGCGCAGAAAAAGACGACTTCTATGAATTTTTCGATAATTATATGGATGAAGTAAAGAGCCATTTTGTTACGCTGGCCAACAAATATGTAGTGGCAGAAAAACTAACGCTCTCCATTGATGATGCGGGCTGGTTCGATTTTGCCAACCAGATTAACAGTGCAATGGAAGAGGTTGCCATCGACCTGACCATGACAGGGATGAGACTGCTTAAATTCCATGCCGTTGAAAATAGCCCGGATACGCCGACGATATAATTAGCGATTGCCGCCAGCCGTGCTCGCGGCATTTTCTTTCGGTTTGTTGAAACGCCCGACATTCCCCAGCAGTTGCTGCATCACGGTGATTTCGTTCCCGCTGGTTGGTGTTTTGCGGCGGACAACGGCCACATCAATCTGGTCCGCATCCACCTTGTTGATGGTTTCAACAATTCCGTCCTGATTGAAAGCAACGACAACGATCTTCTCATCAACGACTTTTGGATCGAAGATACCGCGCTTTTCAGTTTTCTGGCCAAGGTAGTACCAAACATTTTCATCGAATGGCGCCTGCGTGGTGGGGGAGCCAAGAGATTTCAAAACAGTGGTGCGGGTGCTCACGCCTGGGACCACTTCGGCCATGCGGAAATCTTCCACCATGTTGCCCCGTGTCGCGGTCATCGGTGTGCAGCCGATTAGAGCCGCAACAAGGCAGAAAGCCGCCAAAAATTTCATTTTCTTCATAGTATGCAAACCCGTCATTATTTGGTATAAAAGGTTATATCTCAAAAGCAGCTTTAAAAGAAAGCCTACCATGATTGCGACATGGCTTAAGCGCCGTAAATCTATAAAAACTGCCGCAGCCGGATTGTATCAGGCGGCGGTAGCCCAGTCCAGAGACCCCCGTTTCTACACGGATCTTGGGGTCTCGGATACTATGGATGGCCGCTTTGACCTCGTTGCCCTCCACGTTTTTATTATTATGCAACGTCTCAGCCACCTTGGACGTGATGGCCGCGCGCTGTCGCAGGCGCTGTTCGATCATATGTTTACGAACATGGATTTGACACTACGCGAAGTCGGCGTGGGGGACATGAGCGTGCCCAAACATATGAAGCGGATGATGCGCGCCTTTAACGGCCGTGCCCATAGCTATCATGCCGCCATCAACGATAACGACCAGCAGTCGCTGGAGCTTGCCGTTGTCCGCAATATTTACCGCACACCCGGCGGCGCAAACCCGACCGCGGCCCGCATGATGGCCGAATATATTTCGCAAGAAGTTGGTTGGATGATGCAGCAGGATTATCAAAGTCTTGCCGCGGGTCGTGTTTCATTCCGTACGATCCCTACACTGAAGGCGGCCAATGCCTAAGAAATATTCCGGTCAGGACAGCGCCGAATGGACGGTGCTGGTCGATATTGATAAATTGTCGGCGGAGCCCAAGACGTTCCGCTTTGAAGCCTCGGAGCAGGAGCGCGTGGATCTTGCCCGCCGCCTCGCCATTCTTTCTGTCGAACATGCCAACGCCGTAGTCACCCTACAAAGATTAAAAGGCAACATCATCCATGCCATCGGCACGCTGCAGGCGGAGGTGACCCAAGCCTGCGTTGTATCCCTTGCGCCCGTGGCCCAATCCATTCAGGAAGAATTTGAAGGCTGGTTCGGCGATGACGATTCCGCCGTTTCCTTTGCCCGCGCCAAAAGTGACCGTGAGGCCCAGAAGGCCAACATGGAAGTTGAGATACTGGAAGAAAGCGTCGATCCGGAACCTATCATCAACGGCAAGGTCGATATTGGTGAACTGACTTCCCAGCATCTGGCCTTGTCGCTCGACCCCTATCCGCATGCGCCCGGGGTGAAATATGAACTGGGCGTCGATACCAAGGATCAGGCCGCCAAGGACGGGGCCAATTTGCGCAAAAACCCGTTCGAGGCCCTCAAGGACTGGAAAGAAAAACGCTAGTTTTTCGCCCAATAGTCATTGACATAACCTTCAAAAATTTGCTATTTCACCCTTCCAATAAAAATAAGAAAAAGGTGTGTAATATGTCGAACGGTAACCTGAAATCATTGGATTCGGTGTTTAAAACGGCGGCTCAAATTAGAACCAAACCCAAGAGCCTTAATCCCCAAGTTCTGGTTTCCATGGTTTTGGATCACAAACTTATGCCAAGGCAGCAAGTTGCTGAAATTGCAGGAATTCAGGTCAGTCAGTTGGGTAAACTGTTAGGGGCCGGGGGAAATACCATGTCCCGTAAAGCCGCGCTGGCCTTGGCTGATGCCGTTCTCGAGATGCGTTAATTTTTGCGAGACGAGAAGTTTATCTTGCGGATCGCCGCCAATTCCGTTAATAAAAGCCCTGATTTTCAAGAAGGACCTATAAAATGGCTGTACCAAAGAAAAAGACAAGCAAATCCAAGCGCGACATGCGTCGTTCGCACCACGCGCTGGTTGCGACCAATTGGAGCGAAGATGCGAGCTCGGGCGAACCAGTTCGCCGTCACCACGTTGACCTGAAATCCGGCATGTACAAAGGCCGTCAGGTT
>CAZUYV010000100.1:0-1879 GCA_964624435.1 uncultured Micavibrio sp.
CCTTCATATTTGGCCTTGGTTTAACTCTTTTGTTGGGAGATATTAAGATGACCAAATTCGTAAAAACTGTTGCCGTTCTGGCAGTTGTTGTTGCTCTCGGTGCTTGCGCCATGGGCCCAGCACAAAACGAAAGCGTCGTTAATGGCGATGCAACGTTCAGCCACGCACAAAACAAGTAATTGTTTTGCGTTAAGCATTCAAAAGCCGCCCTCGGGCGGCTTTTTTATTGGCGCTATATAGCCATTTAATTACGCAGAGGTTTGCCTTTTTCCAGCATATGCTCGATCCGGGCGATGGTGCCATCATGACGGACCAGCTTCACGAACTCCTCACGCTCAAGACGATATAGGTCATCCTCGGTCATAGGCTTGGTCCAGTCGGCCTTGTCGCCGCCGGATAGCACCTTGGCCAGCGCAGAGGACACAACAACATCATAAGGCGTTGCCTTGCCTGATTTACGCAAATCAGCCACAGCCATATCGAGAGCATATTTCCCCGATGGGCCCGGCATGCGGATTTCCGTGACAGGTTCGGGAGCCTTGTAGCCAGCAACTAGCGCCAACGCCTTCTGCTTGGCATCGAAGAGCAAGCGATCGCGGTTCATGGTAATGCCATCGGTTTTCTTGAGGTAACGAAGCTCCTTGGCTTCCTGCGCGCTCTTGGCGACCTTGGCGGTCCCGATTGTTTCAAAGGCACGGCGTACAGCACCCATTGGCGTATTCTTCGGTGAGAACCAAAGTTTTTTGCCGCCTGTGGCCTTGTCATACGCATCGCGTTCATCTTCCTGATAACGCAGCAGCATTTCCTTGCAGCCGCCCCAGCCCGGAATCAGCCCCACACCAACCTCGACAAGGCCGGTGTAAGTTTCGGCATGCGCCTGAACATGATCAACATGAAGGAGAATTTCACATCCCCCGCCGAGCGCCATGCCCGATGGCGCGGCGACAACAGGGAACGGGGCGTATTTGAGGGCCTTGTAAATCTTCTGCCCGCCGGAAACCAGTTCCTCAATCTGCGGCCACAGCGCAATGTTCATCGCGAACAGCGCGAGGCCGAGGTTGGCGCCCGCCGAGAAGTGCGACCCTTCATTGTAAATCACCAAGGCCTTGTATTGGCCTTCGCCTTTACCGATGAGCTTGATCGCCTGCGAATAAGCCTCAAACACCTGGTCGTCCAGCGCATTCATCTTGCCGGTGAATTCGACACAGAGAACACCATCACCAATATCCCAGACCGATGCCGAGGAAGTCTTGATGACGGGTTTGGAGTTGAGCTTGATATCGCGTAGTAACAGGACACCTTCAGCCCGCACCACATCATGGTATTTTCCATCGGTTCCAAAATATTGCAGCTTGCCGGTATCGGTTTTATAGAACGAACCATCACCAACAGCCGAAAGTAATTTCGGAACGGCAATACCATCTTCTTTCAGTTTTCCTGCAAACCATGCTGCGCCGAGTTGGTCGATCATCTCGAACGGGCCCGATTTCCAGTTTGTGCCAAGGCGCATGGCTTCATCCACCTCTGCCACCGTATCCGCGATATCGGGGACAAGGTTGGCGGCATAGACCAGCGTATCGCGCAAAACTTTCCACGCGTAACGGCCGCCTTCATCATCCGTTTCAACAACAGCGCGGAGGCCCTTTTTACCGGCATCCATTGATGCCAGTTTGGGTTTATCGGCCTTGGCATATTGCGCTTCATCGAACGAATCCGCATTCAGACGCAAAGCCTGTTTCACCTTATCCGGCGTCAGACGATAGAAGCCGCCCTTACCCTTGCGGCCCGTATAACCCGCCTTGATCATGCCATCGATAAAGCCGTAATCCTTGTAAATCTTGCGGTAGGAATCTTCCTTCGGCAACGTGGACAGCAAACT
>CAZUYV010000100.1:1979-7267 GCA_964624435.1 uncultured Micavibrio sp.
CCTGTGACAATTTCAAGCAGACGCAGATAACGTGGCGGGTTGAAGAAGTGGGTGATCAGGAAATGCGCTTTCATTTCCTTGTCCATCTTCTCGGTCAACAATTCCAGCGGAATGGTTGATGTGTTGGAGGAAACCACGGCACCTTTCTTACGATGCTTGGCAATTTTCTCATAGGTGATGTGTTTAATCTTGAGGTCTTCAAGCACGACTTCAACAATCCAGTCGCAATCTTCGAGCAGGTTCAAATCATCTTCAAGATTGCCAGCCGTGATCAGCTTCGCATTGCGGTTCGACATGAACGGCGCCGGGTCGGCTTTGAGCATTTTCTCAATCGCGCCCTTGGCAATCTTGCTGCGGTCTTCGCCTGCCGGCAGATCCTTTGGCACGATATCGAGCAACACTACCGGGATGCCAGCATTGGCAACCTGCGCGGCGATTCCGCTTCCCATCACACCTGACCCGATAACCGCAACTTTTTGAATGGACATGTCGATAAGACCTCTTTGAAATTCTAGACAGCAATAATGATAGCGCGAAATGGTTAAAAAGGCAGTCTTTTCATGAGGATATTTTGATTATGCCGATGGTGCAGAGCGCAAATAATCCCGCGTCTGGGCAAAGAGTTTTTCCAGAATGGAGCAGGTCGTTTCAACTTCGGTGAAGATAGCGCCTAGCGAACGGAAATCCCGGTCAAGTTGCAGGCGAACCGGCACCAAGATCTTGCTTTCCTGTGCCCGCGCCAGCGCCGGGTCGCCATGCGGTCTTGCGACCAGCGAGGTTAGTTTGGCGTGCTGGATGATCAATCCCTCGATAGAGCCTATGCGGCCCAGCAGATAACCCTGACGAATAAGGTTGCGATACTGGAACACCATGTAGGGAACATTGAATTTTTTGAGGAAGCCATTTAACTTTTCTTCGTCCCCCTTCAGGAACGCCATGATAAGGCTGAGTTCGCCCGAATGCAGCATGAGCGTGCCTTCGGCTCGCAGTTCCTCGACATGGGCTTCGCCCAGAGCAATCAATGCCATGGCGGGTTCACGTACTTTGGGGTCTTTCCATTTTTCACAAATCTTCTGGGCCGTGCCGAAATTCATTTGGCGCATGGCACCTTTGAAGATCAGCAACTGGTGATCGCCTTCTTCATGGCCATAAATAGCCGGGAGTCTTTCCCCCAACGATTCCATCGGGCCGTCGAATTGCTGCAGCAACGCCCGCACTTTTTCCAGCCGTTTGCGTTTTTCCAGCAAAACATGGCGATCGTGATGGATTCGTTCCAGAAATTCGCCGGTGGTGTGGTTGACATCCAGCAAGGTGGAATGGTCGTCGATATTGTAATCTTTGGCAAAACGTGACAGCTGGGCCCGGTTTTGAATCAATGCCCGGTTCAGTTCGAGATAGCAAAGAACGTAGCGAAAAAACTGTTTCTCATACCCCGGAAGGCGCATCCGCGCGGCGCGGGCATTTTCCTGTGACATCATACAAATGGGAAGGCCTTCATGCAGGTCTTCTTCCTCATCACGCCACTTGCGCACACCATCGAAATAGGAATCGCACAGCTGGCGCAGCGCCGCCGACAGGTCCGTCATTTCATGGGCCTGCTGGACCTTCTCACCTGCCTGAATGATGGCCCAGATTTCAGTGTAGAAATTCCGCGCTTCACTTTCGAGCGTAATACCGTGCGCCTGAAACGCGAATTCCAACTGTTCGGAATCAAGAAGCTGCAAACTTCACCCTCAAATCCTTAGCCCAATCCAATAAAATTATTCTTTTATTCTATCGAATAGGCGTAAAGATTTATTAAGCTTTGCCTAAAATTTTAGGCATTCCGGGCGTAAATCCGCCGGTTTTCGCGGAATTTTTGAAGATTTTTGACGATGTTGCGACCCCAAGCGATCCCCGGCTGTTCCACTGTGACATGCAGCAGATAGGCTATACCGTAGGTAACGGGAAGACAGATAAGGACCGCCGTAAAGAACCGGACTGGCGAAGACAGATCACCGTGGTTTGCCAGAAGATAAGCACAAACCGGAATCGTGATGAAAAAATGAATCAGGTAGACGCCATAGGACATCTCGCCAAGAAAATGGAAAAAACGATTGCCGAGGGTTGTCGATATCTTTTCAACCCCCCGTAAGATATCAGTCGGTAATCCCATCTTGTGCGAGAGCGCTAGCGCAATGAGGGTAAGAATAATCCCTGCATCGCTCAAACGTGGTAAAATCTGGAAGGAGAAAGGCAAGATTCCCAATAGCACAGCGGCTATTGCCAATCCCCACACCATCCTTTTTGAAGTACTGAAATAAGCAGCAGCCACCAGCATCCCCGCCACAAAAATATGAAGTTTCAGGACAATAAAACTAGGCTGATCGAACCCGGTCAGGGCATCCGTGTAAAGATAGTCCCAGCATAGGCAGAGCGCAAAGAAACTCAGTATCATCTTGATAGGCCCGGTGTTGCACATGAAAACAAACAGGAAGGGAAACAGCACATAGAATTGCATCTCGAGTGAAATGCTCCAGTCCGGTAAGGCGGTGCGCGTTTCGTAGTCCGGGAACAATCCGAACAGGAAACTGTAATGGAGAGCAATATTGGTGAAGGATTGATCGAGGAAGCGCAGCGTGTCTCCTTCCTTGCCATAGGCCTCACGTACCAGAACCCAGCTATCCGCCAGATATGGTCCGATCAAAAAAGATGCGAGCAGGGCAATATAAAAGAGCGGGGCAATCCGGAAGAATCGGCGGATCCAAAACAGAATCCATGAATGTGGGTCATCCATAGGTTCTTTGCCCGCGCGAATCTGTGCCTGATAAAACATCAGAAAGCCCGAGATCAGCATAAAAAGATCGACCGCGTAACCGGGTTTGGAAATCAACGGCAATGTCCATTGGGAAAAATGCGCCATATGGCCTAAGAGAACCCACAAAGCCGCGAGGCCGCGCAATCCATCTAGAAATCCCAAACGGTGTGAATCGTTTGTCATTCTATGGATGTACCATTGCATGCTGCGCCCGTAAATATGGGCACTCTGAATTATAAAAACTTTATTGAGGGAACTTTTTTAAACCGCTTCGAGAATAATCGCTGTTCCTTGTCCGCCGCCGATACACATCGTGGCAAGACCGATTTTTTTCTTCTCGCGTTTCAGCAACAAGGCCAGCTTACCGGTAATTCTCGCGCCGCTGGCACCCAGCGGGTGACCCATGGCAATCGCACCGCCATCAAGATTGGTTTTGGCGATATCAATACCGAGTTCCTTGATGACCGACATACCCTGTGCCGCAAATGCCTCGTTCAGTTCAACGATATCGATGTCACTCATCTTAAGGCCGGCAGATGCCAATGCCTTTTGCGAGGCTGGGACAGGGCCGATACCCATAATCTCTGCCGCGCAACCGGCAACGCCGACGGATTTGATCCGGGCAAGTTTTGGAAGCTTGTGCTTGTCGGCATATTCTTCGGAGCACACAAGAACCGCCGCTGCACCATCGGTCAGCGGTGAAGCCGTCCCGGCAGTTACAGTTCCGTTTTCATCAAAGGCCAGTTTCAATCCGGCCAGACCTTCAGCGGTTGTTTCAGGACGAATGGTGCCGTCTTCGGTCACGCCGTTAATTGGGACGATTTCATCATTGAATTTCCCAGCTTCGCGCGCAGCGGCAGCCTTTTTGTGGGAGTTTACGGCAAACTCTTCCTGCTCTTTGCGGGAGATCGAATATTTCTTGGCGAGATTTTCCGCCGTTTCACCCATACCGATATAGGCGGCTGGATATATTTCGCCCAGTTTCGGGTTTGGCATCGGATTAAACCCGCCCATCGGGATACGGGTCATCGATTCCACGCCGCCCGCGATATAAACATCACCGGCGCCAAGCTGGATATACCCGGCGGCCATATGAATAGTTGTCATGGAAGAACCGCAGAAGCGGTTGACAGTGGCACCGGCCACCGAATTGGGGAGTCCGGCCAGCTGGACCACGATTTTGGCGAGGTTAAAACCCTGCTCGGCCTCCGGGAAGGCGCAACCCAGCAATAAATCTTCGATATCGGCGGGATTCACGCCTGTTTCCTTGACCAGCGCCTTGACCACTTCGGCGGCCATGTCATCAGGACGAACGCCAGCCAATGCACCCTTTCCAGCGAAATGAAACGGGGTGCGTTTGAAACCACAGATTACGACCGGTTTTTGCATGGAATCTCTCCTTGGATGACTTTTTGCAACGCGCAAAATCGCAATGCTTATAATAGTTTACTAGAGATATGGGGGCCGCCGCAACGACTTTCAAGATAACGGAAAATTCACTTTTGCTTTGACACGTCCGGCAAAATCGGGCAGCTAAGACCTTCTTGAAAAAATACATGGGAAACCGGAGGTTACAGTGGCCGACCTGAAAGGATTAAAGCGTATCTGCATGAGCTGCGGGGCACGTTTTTACGATCTGAACAAAAAACCTATTATCTGCCCCTCCTGCAACGTCGAATTTACCGGCGAAATCAAGGTAAAGTCCCGCCGTGGTCGTTTGCCGATCGAGGATGATGCTGTCGAAGCCCCGATCGAGGAAGTTGCTGTTGAGGAAGCCGAAGTCGAGGAAATTGAGGAAGAAGAGGAAGCCGATGGCGTCCTTGTCAGCCTTGAAGACATCGAAGAAGGCGAAGACGATGATGATGATATCGCCGAAGATGATGATGAACTCGATATCGAGGATGACCTCGTGATTGAGGAAGACCTCGAAGATCTCGATGAAGAAATCGAAGATGAGGAAGAGGAAGAAGAGGACAAATAAGATTAGCGCCCTCTATCACACACTTACCCTAACCATCAAAGCCGGTCTGAACGACGATCAGACCGGCCTTTTTTCAGTTGTATTCGAAGAATACGCGCTCTCTTTCTCCTGCAAGAAAGATAAGGATTCATGGGATTTTCTCTGGACGTTCGATCATCGTCCGGAGGAAGACGAATTACAGCGGCGCCTTGCCATCATTGCGGATATGACAGGGCTTCCGGCCAACGACTTTGACAACTACAGCATTGAGGCGTTGGACGCGGACCGTGATTGGCTGGCAGAAAGCTATCGCGCCCTGCCCGCCTTTTCCGTTGGTCCCTTCTTCATTTATGGAAGCCATCACGAGGGCGATATTCCAGCCGGACTAATCCCGTTGGAGATCGAAGCCGCCACTGCCTTTGGGTCTGGCGAGCATGGGACAACTTCGCGCTGCCTTCTCGCTATCGAGCACGTAAAGAAGGCGGGCGTTATTCCACGCAATATTCTCGATATGGGATGCGGATCTGGCAT
>CAZUYV010000101.1:0-7192 GCA_964624435.1 uncultured Micavibrio sp.
CCTCGCGGATCATCAACGAAGTCAAGGGAGTCAACCGCGTCTGCTACGATATTTCAAGCAAACCGCCGAGCACGATCGAGTGGGAGTAGCCAGTAGCCATTGGGGCCAGGCAGAAGGCAAAGGCGCTATGTCTGGTCGCGACTCTGCCTGACAACGCCGCCTGAGTCGAAAGAACCGGGCCAGAGCAGGCGCACCACTCCCCTCCGCTCGGTTAGAAATCAACCTCCGCCGTCAGGTTGTCAAGCGTTGACCCCGCTGAATTTTTGACTGCGTCATGGCTTTGACTTTGCTCCGCTTGGCGGCGATATACCACTGGATGCTCCCTGCTTTGGATTCCATCTCCGGGCGCTTTTCCACCCCCGAATAGCCCGCGTCAGCGAAGACTTTCTCCTCTTCCCCATGCAGCAAGGCATGGGTTTGCGCCACGTCAGCCTCGTTCGCCGCTGTTCCGGTGACGCTGTGAACCAGACCCGAATGGGTGTCTACGCCGATATGCGCTTTCATCCCAAAATACCACTGGTTGCCTTTCTTGGTCACGACCTTTTCCATCTCGGCAAGGAATTGCTCTCGCCGGGTGGTTCCCTTCTTCCCGGCAAATTCAAACTGGGCAAAGCTGATCTGGCGCTCCATGCCTCAATCCTACAAAGACTACGCCCCGATGGCAATTGTTTATCGTTTGTTTTTGAATAAATCAGCGATTCCCTTACGGAATGAAACAGAAAAAGCTTGTTGCGAGGCGACCCATTCCCGCAGAATCTTGATGCCTAAAATGAACGCTATCGAAATCGACACTCTCCTCCGGACCGGAACGATAGACATCCCTTTGGCTACTCTGAGCCAAGGGAAACCCCTCACTTTTTGCTACGCCAAAGGGACTCTGATTGTCATCCCAAAAAGTACGATGGTGTCATCCACTCCTGTTACTTCGTCGGCATTCCGTAAAATCTACGACCGTTATATTTCCGCTCCAACTTCCCAGCGAATGCAAGCGGGCTACTATAACGCTCCGAAATGGCCCACCGCCCCCGACCTCAATTTTTCACCGTGGGTTATGCGTTTGATTCATTACTTCGAGACCGGAAATTAAAACCCATAAAATAGAACCAAAATATGCGAGCAAAGTATTGCGAGTTCTGCGGACGCACATTTTACAACAGTCCCACTCAGTGGCGGCGATTTCCAAGGTTGATAACATTTAATTGCGTGCTAATTGGCATCGCCCTTTTACCCGTCACTGGAATCTCATACTGGGTAGCTACTGGGCTCTTATGGAAAGGCTGTTACTGCGGGAAGCAGTGTTGCCGAGCAGATGCAGAGCAAAAAGGGTACGATGATGAAAAAATTAGAGAGCGCACTCTCGGCATGCTTAGTTATCCCCCGACTGTCGTAATCATTATTCTGGTCGTGAGCATCATTTGTTATGGACTCTCCTTGCAGGCGGAAAAACGTGGCAAAACAAATACCACCAGCCGCGTCAATTCTCAGCAAAATTATCCAGCCGTTTTGCCTACACCAAATTCTTCTCCAATTTTCAGTTCGCAGCAAATAACGCCTGGTAACGTTCTCCCCGTGGATGCCGATATGTCACCGATTTTATATTCCGTTACTGGCGTTGCAAAGGGCGATACGCTAAACGTCCGCAGCGGTCCAGGAGCAAACTACCCCGTTGTTCAACAACTTCCGAATGGCTACCGAAACATTCAGAGCATTGGAGATTCGGTTATAAATGACACCACAGAATGGGTTCACATAAGTTTCGGAAGCCAAACTGGATGGGTAAGCAAAATCTTTCTCAAACGACAATAAACGGCACGGATAATAAGCAAACTTTGCCTACGCACAGGGAACAATCGCCCAAAACTCCTCAATTTGGCTCTTCTTCTTGATGATGGCTCGGTAGTGCTCGTAAATCATCGCAGGCGAATTGCCCGCTTCCGCAGCGGTAAGCTTCTCATTGCGATGCTTGGCAAAGTGGTAAGAGCAAAAGCTGTGACGCATCACGTTTTTGGGCAATGGAGCCACCTTTGCCTCGACAGCGGCAGCACTGACTCGGTCGTGCCATTGCCGAGGCGTGAAGGGAGCAACTGGACCTGTTTCCTTTTGCAACGGCTTCAACCACGCCAGCAGATTTTCGGGGAAAGGGGTCGGTTCTTAGTATTCACAATCACTCAAACCCTTCATGGTAAAGGAGATGGGAAACATGTTTCCAAGTGCCCATGTGCAGCTCTTGGGCGATCCGCTTCAAAGATCGCTCCCTCGTATTCTATCCGCGGCTGTCTCGGCATTGCAGCATCTTGCGGTAAAGTTTCCTATTGTGTAGAGTAGGCAGGAAGCGACGGCGTGAGAGGCCGAAGCCAATGACCGTCTTCTTCCCGCCCCTCATCAAACCGGACAGGCGGTTTTCCCGCATCCGGCTTTCCGGGTTCCTTTGTCGGATCGCTGATTTCAGTACAGACTCCAAAACCGATACTCCGGCTTGGCCTTTGCTTTCCGATACAGTGTGATTTGCAATTGCCGAACTTTTCCGGGTGCTGGTAGCCTTTTCGGGCCGTCACCACGTCCTTCCTTGCGCTTCACTTCTGCGGAACAAGTGGCATCCCTTCGCTCCTCCTCGTTTTCCCCGGACCACCAAAGATCCGGCGCGGTATCATCGCTACTACGAATGCCTCCGACTCCTGCCGTGGGCCGAACAGCCTCCCCCTTTTCAGGAGTTGTGCCGCCGGTTGAGCTTTTACTCTCCACGACAGGCCTCCCCGTTTACCCGTGCGTCACTTCCAGTCATGTCGCCCACGCAGACCCCGCCGGTCCATTGGAAAATGCCACGGCTGTTGTTCGGGCTCTTCCTCTTCGGCCTTCGCGGAACATTGAATCGCTCGGCTGCCGGGACTACTTTTTCGAGGCTCATTTTTGTGGTTCATTTCTATTGCGACCTGACTGTTCGACTCCATGCCTGCTCTCCACCTCGCCTCACGACGACGCAGTTGGCACGGTCTTCGGTGCTGAACAGCCTAATTGCACCGGCGCGACTTTCACCCGCGTTGACGCCCGCTTCACGGGCGCACCAAGTGTCAAGCGTTGACCCCGTAACCCACGTTCTTCGCTTCTTGGGGAAAATGTAAACCAAATTCCGGACCGTTTCTCTTCGATTTTATTTGTTGCGATCCTTGTAAATTACCTCGATAGCGGCTTTCATATGCTCCCGCTTTTCGTTCCAAGCCTTTCCTTCTTTTTCACTTCCTTCGCTGATTCCCCAATTAATTTCGCTTGTATAAAATAATGCTGCGTCTAAGTCTTTTCGTGCAACGGAGTCATTGGCCTTCTGCATGATCCCTTCCAAACGAGCGTTTTCTTTTGCAATGGAAGCCTTTTCTCCATTATCCAGCACAACTCCACCCAGCAAACACAATAACGGAATGGAGACCAATACCCCAATAGAGCTTCCAATTATCCACTTTTCCTTTCTTGGCATCGCAGCAACAGCCTCACGCGCAATATTATGTCGGCGTTTCAAGTCAGCTATCGTTTCAGCCAGTTCCGGGTTGTTTTGACAGCGGATCTCAAGACACTTTATATATTTCTCTGTATTGCCGCAAATTTCAGATAAACTAAATTTCGTACTACTACCGAGCGCCCATAGCTTACCAAGTGTACCATCCATTTTCGCGGCTTTGGAATAAAGGGCCCAACTCCGCAGCGATTCCAGCCTTGAAAGCCAAGTGCTGCAGTTACCTAAAAGAATTTCTTCAGGCAGACTTTCCAAGTCCAGCCTCGGCAACGCTGTCTTGCAAAACCGGCAATTTGAAACAATAGGGTCATTTCCTGCTCCACAATGAGGGCAGTCTTTTTGGCCATTGGTCGGCGATGTGTTTATATTCACGAATATCTTTCTGATAAGCTTTAATGCGAAGATTTGGGCAGCACCCCACATTGAGGCCATTCGCTTGGTTCCACAGTTACCTCTTTATTGATTGTGACGAAATTATGCGTGCCTTGGCAAGCAAGTCGTTGAATCTGATTTCGATCACGCTTACTTCACTATCAGCAGGATCATTATGGGATGAGAGGTCCTCGCATGCAGATATCAGGGAAGCAGCAAATCCATTGTAATCGGCATCCGTCCCAATATCCCCGGTGTGGGGCATTGAATACTGGAGAAGTTCCCTGAGTCCCTTCAAGCATTTTTCCAATCTTTGCCAGACGGGGTGGATTGGAAACTGGTGAACTCTCATTTCCTGCTCGTGAACAACATTAGATAACTCCTCCGGCGACGATCCCGGATGGAATACCCTTTGCAGACCGACAGATGCGCCTGTGCATGAAATACTAAATAGTGTGAAGGCAATACCAGTGCCAACGCCGATCACTATTTGCAATATTAGGTGAACTCGACTGTTGAGAGTAGTCTCTGAGCAGCAGGAGTGCACCATTAACAGCGCAAAACTGAGTATGGCATATACAAGCAGGACGATCTTGGCGCCTGGTAGAACGCCGACAACCGCGCGACTATCATCGTCTGAGCGCGACGCCGCGCCAACAAAAGAAAAAAGCGTACTCCAAACAAGCAATGCAAGAAACTCCGTCCACAAGAGACGGGGCCAGAACATACTCGAACGGAATTCCGACGAAACAAGATTCAGCCCAATTGCAAGAATTCCCAGAGCTGTTAGCAACCATCCGCATGTAATTACGATGGCAATCCGTCGTGATTTGGTCTTGCTCATATTGGTTATATGCTCGCCAAAATATCCGCCTTCTTTTTGTCGAAGTCCTCTTGGGTTATGAGTCCAGCTTCCAGCATCCTCTTCACCTTCGCAAGCTTCTCCAGTGGATCGTCTGAAGTAGATCCGCCGGGCTCGGGTTGCACATTTAAGTTCTGGCCGAGTTGTTGTCCGATGTTCACACCTGCCCCCACGCCAATACCGATACCAAGCCCTCCCGTCAGGAGGTTCCCGGCTGCGCCCCCGTCATTTTGCGCTGCCTTCTCTAATGTATCAAAGGTCCGAGCCGCGACATAACCTTGCGCCACCTTTATTTGGCTGAGTTGCTCGATCTCCATTCGCTTGGCAAGAATCTCTTGGAGTTTCTGCTGTTCCTCTGGCGGGATGCTGATTCGTTCTACATTGAAGTTGACGATCTCAATCCCAAAGCGTTGAAACTCCGGACTGATGTCGGCTTGTGTGAAAATTGAAAGCTCATTGAGTTTCGCGCTCACCTGAAAGATGGAAAGCGCCTTCTCGACGAAGTACTTTGCCAAAGCATCTGAAAGCCTTTGGAGTACCTCGCCGGCAAAGTAATCTTCAATCCGAGCGCTATCAGCCGTTCGGAGGGTTCCTATAATTTGCAAAACAAAGCTACGGGAATCCTCAACCCTCATTCCCCACTGTCCGAAAGCACGGACACTTACCGGAAAATGATATACTGGATCGATGACTTGTATAGGACCCTTCGTGCCCCATTTCAAATCGCGCTTAGCTATCCTGTTGACGTACCAGACCTCGGCAGTAAATGGTGTCTTTCCACCAAACGGAAAATTAACGATTTTGTCGAGAAGTGGCAGGTTCCCTGTCGAGAGGGTGTGGGTTCCTGGGCCAAAAACATCGACAACCTGGCCACCCTTTACAAAGACTGCCTCTTGACTTTGGTTGACGATCAGTTGCGTTCCGAGCCGGAGCTCCTCGCCTGGGAATTTCCAAACCAAAATCGTATCTGTCCCCGCATCATATTTGACTCTATCAATTATCGCCATAGGGCTGCATGTTGAACGTTCTCTGTTTTTGCGGGCAGTGTAACCGGAGATATAGGCCACGCAAGGAAAATTCTGTAAATTTTTGGCAGGGGTGACAGGGGTAAGGGTCAAGCGGCTTGCTGTTGGGAAGGCGGGTTCATGTTGAGGTAAGTTTTGGCGGCGGCCCAATCGTCATCGACCTCAGCCAGTAAAGCGGTGACAAGGCGCAGGAGCGATTGAGGATTGGGAAAGACGCGAGCGACCCGGGTTCGACGCTTGATCTCCTGATTGAGCCGCTCGGCGTTGGCGAAAGGGTCGGTCCTTAGTATTGACAGTGGGAAACTTTACCGCAAGATGCTGCCATGCCGAGACAGCCGCGAATCGAATACGATGTGCACTTGGACGCAAGTTTCGCGTCTTCTTCATCGTGGAGAGGGGATTATTGTCAATGACAAGGAAAGACCCCTTTCTATCTCGGAGTGATAAATCCATGATGAAACTCCCTGATACAGTATGGTCATATCGCCTGAGCAATGGATCAACATTGAAACATAGCGTCGGTAGTACTGAACCAACATGCATGCCCTTAAATGACCTACAAGCTTTCAGGAATGTTTGGGTTCAACGCCTGGATGACGCCAAAACAAGAAACTTATTCGAACCAATTAAGAAATCAGAGGCTGTCTTGCATTTCATTTCGGAGCACGAGGAAATTGTTCTTCTTATTTGGCCAGCCAAGAAACTTACTGCTCTGTTTTCTCCACAAACAGACAAGGCGCTTCTGTTGGAGAAATAAACCAATCAGCGGCGTCAGTCGGCAAATGAGCGCACAGGCCAACCATAGCATGCTAAACAAAGGGGTCAGTCCTGAACGGGCTGCAAGTTATCGGGGTCAACGCTTGACAATCAAGTTATCGGGGTCAATCAAGTTATCGGGGTCAACGCTTGACAATTGATAGGTTCTCCATATCATGATCAAAACTTTGGGGAACAACTTTCCCTTCTTTGAGCCCAACTCCAGGCGGCTGGGGTTGCCCCTCATCAATGAATGCATGCGTTTTAAGATTCAACGATGCTCCAATCCGTTTAGCTTTCAGGTCGATGATCCAAACAAATAAACCGTCGTCGCTAATGCGTAATTCGATGCGTTCATAACCCGAGTGACCTTCTGCAAATTTATAATCTCCAAGCAGCTCGTTTTTTGCTCCGATATACCTTAGGCATTTGGCGTGGTCGCCTCTAAAAGAGTCCGATTCGGCATGATAGAAAATTATGAAATTCCCGTCAGGCAACTTCCAATGGATATTTGGTCGTTTATAATTTGGGGCAAGTGATAATGATATGATGTATACGACAGCCACCAGTATTGTGATTAAAACAATTTTCATTCGACAAAATTCAATTGAAATTCGTAACCGGGGATGTCCCACAGATCGTTAAAATGGCCGGTGGCTGATGGGGGATTAT
>CAZUYV010000102.1:0-7140 GCA_964624435.1 uncultured Micavibrio sp.
TCTTTATCGGGTATTTTGTAGGTCATGATTGATTGTAGGGCAGGGTTTTGCTACTCCTCAATCCTATATTTTAAGGTTAGGCCAGACTATACATGCAAAACATGCAAAAAATCATTGTTACCGGCGCCGCCGGGTTCATCGGATATCATCTTTCCAAGCGGCTTTGCGCAGAGGGGCGCGAAGTTCTCGGCATCGATATCGTTAATAGTTATTACGATGTGGGCCTCAAGGAAGGGCGTCTTGGCAATTTAAAAGATATTCCGAATTTCCGGTTTGAAAAGGCCGCACTGGAAGATTCCGAAACCATGATGCGACTGGCCAAGGAATTCCAGCCCGATGCCATCGTTCATCTTGCGGCCCAGGCGGGTGTTCGTTATTCCCTTGAAAACCCCAAGGCCTACATCGATTCAAACCTTGTCGGATTTTCGAACATTCTGGAGATTAGCCGCCATTTAAACATCAAACATCTGGTGTTTGCCTCTACGAGCTCTGTCTATGGTGCGAATACGAAGCTACCTTATGCCGTTACCGACAATGTTGATCACCCGATCAGCCTGTATGCCGCCACAAAAAAATCGAACGAGTTGATGGCGCATAGTTATGCGCATCTTTTCAATATTCCCATGTCGGGCCTAAGATTTTTTACGGTCTATGGTCCATGGGGGCGCCCGGACATGGCGTATTTTAAATTCACCAAGTCACTATATGAAGGAAAAACTATTCAGGTTTTTAACAACGGTCAAATGAAACGCGACTTCACGCATATCGATGATATTATTGAAGGCGTGACGCGGTTGATCCAACATCCAGCAACACCGGATGAGTTATGGAGCGGCGATAAGCCCAACCCATCCACCAGCAAGGCGCCTTATCGCCTTTATAATATCGGCAATAGCAGCCCAGTTGAATTGATGAAGATGATCGATATCCTTCAGGAAGAAACCGGTATCACGGCAAAGATCGATATGCAGCCAATGCAGGCTGGCGATGTAAGGGCAACCTATGCCAATGTCGATGCGCTTCGCGATGCTGTCGGTTTTGCGCCGAATACGCCGCTGCAAAAAGGCTTGCGGGATTTCGTGGGCTGGTATCGCGATTATTACAAGGTTGGAAACGGACCGAGCAACTGATTATTCTTTGGTGACAGGTTTCTTTTTCGCGGCGGTCTTTTTGGCCGCCGTTTTCTTTGCAGCAGGCTTCTTCTTCGCCGCAGATTTTTTTGCCGGTGTTTTTTTGGCGGCAGCTTTTTTCGCTGCTTTTTCGGCCTTCTCGGCTTCTTTCTTGGCCAAGGCTTCTTCTTTTTTCTTGGTGCGCCAGCTTGGTTTGACCGGCTGGGCCAGTAATTCCACGGCGCGGTTCATGCCAATCGACATCACATCGTCACCCTTAGGAATCGATTTGAAACGATTGTTGTGTTTGAGGAAGGGGCCAAAGCGACCGATACCGGCCTCGATCTTTTTGCCATCTTCCGGGTGCGTACCCACTTCACGCGGCAGGGCGAGAAGTTTCAGCGCGGCGGCAAGGTCGAATGTCGCGATATCAACGCCTTTGGGAATACCCTGACGTTTTGGTTTTTCCTTATTCTTTGGATCGGATTCAATTTCCGGCGGCAAATCGATCTGCACGTAAGGACCATAAGGGCCGCGGCGCATGGAAACCGTGCGGCCCGTGCCAGGATCATTGCCCAGAACTTTTGGTTCGTTGGCGAGGGCGGCGGCAGCCGAGCTTTCAGCATCGCCTGATCCTTCTGCCACGGCAATTTCCAATGGCTTGGTGAATTTACATTCAGGGTAATTCGAGCAACCGATGAACGCGCCGAACTTGCCGAGTTTCAGCGAGAGGCGGCCATTGCCACAAGCAGGGCATTTCCGTGAAGCTTCACCTTCATGGAAGAAGTGGGGGCCGAGTTCTTCATCGAGCTGGTCGATGACTTCGCTGATTTTCAAGTCTTTGGTTTCGCCAATCGCCTTGGAAAAATCCTTCCAGAACAGGCGCAATATTTCTTTCCAGGCCGTTTGGCCTGAAGCAATAGAATCCAGTTCTTCTTCAAGGTTTGCGGTAAAATCGTAATCGACATAGCGCGGAAAGAAACGGGCGAGGAAGGTCGTGACCAGACGGCCACGGTCTTCCGGGATAAAGCGTTTCTTGTCCATTACCACATAGTTGCGGTCACGGAGCACTTGCAGGATAGAGGCGTAAGTCGATGGACGGCCAATGCCGAGTTCTTCCATCTTCTTCACAAGCGACGCTTCCGAATAACGTGGGGGCGGCTGCGTAAAGTGCTGGCTCTGGCGAACATCGATTAGTTTGGTCGCATCGCCTTCATTTAATGGCGGCAGGCGACGATTTTCATCATCTTCGCTGCTATCCGCATCGTCTTCTTTTTCTTCGCGATAAAGCGTCAGGAAACCATCGAAATTGATAACGGATCCTGTGGCGCGCAAAACAACATCATCGGTACCATCGGAAATATCGGCGGCAACCTGATCGAGGATCGCGTTTTCCATTTGGGACGCCATCGTGCGCTTCCAGATAAGTTCGTAAAGTTTGCGCTGTTGATCATCGCTTGGTGCATCCTTGCCGTTTGGCAGGACGGTTAGATCGGTCGGGCGAATGGCTTCGTGCGCTTCCTGAGCGTTCTTGGCCTTTGATTTGTAAAGGCGTGGCGCATCGGGAAGATATTTATCGCCGTATTCTTTTTTGATGACGGAACGGGCCTGGGCCACGGCATCTTCGGACAGGGTTGTCCCATCCGTTCTCATATAAGTAATGAAACCGGCTTCATAGAGACCTTGGGCAACACGCATTGTCTGCGCGGCGGAGAAGCCCAGCTTGCGTGAACCTTCCATTTGCAATGATGAGGTGATGAACGGTGCGTAAGGGTTACGGCGGACCTGTTTCTTTTCAACCTTTTGGATGACCAGTGACTTGTTGCGGATGCGCGCGGCGGCCGCCTCGGCAGCATCGGCGGAGTTGATATCCAGCTTGTCCAGCTTGTTCCCGGCCAATGTCATCAGGCGTGCAGTGAAGGGGGCTCCTTCAGCATTGTGGAGCAGTGCTTCGATACTCCAATATTCTTGCGCCCGGAATTTTTCAATTTCCGCTTCGCGTTCGCAAATCAGGCGCAGGGCAACGGATTGCACGCGGCCCGCGGATTTGGAGCCCGGCAGTTTGCGCCAGAGCACCGGTGAGAGATTAAAACCAACGAGGTAATCGAGGGCGCGGCGGGCCAGATAGGCATCAATCAGATCCTGATCGAGTGCGCGTGGATGTTCGAACGCTTCCTGAACGGCCTTTTTGGTAATTTCATTGAATGTCACACGCTGAACATTCTTGCCTTTGAGCAGCGTGCCGTCTTCGAGAATTTCGCGGATGTGCCATGAAATGGCTTCCCCTTCGCGGTCAGGGTCGGTTGCGAGGAAAACGGTGGAGGCGGTCTTCACGGCCTTCTTGATGTCGCGGACATTTTTATCGGCGCGCTCGCCCAGTTCCCATTTCATCGCGAAATCTTCATCGGGAAGGACGGAGCCGTCTTTGCCCACGAGATCGCGGACGTGGCCATAGGATGCCAGCACCTCGAAGTTGCCCCCGAGATACTTATTTATGGTCTTCGCCTTGGCGGGCGATTCGACGATCACGAGATTCTCGGCAGCCACTATCTGCTAAACCCTTAATTTATCAAAACAATCCGATTGCCCGGCAGCCTTTGCAAGCGGCCCGCAAGCTCGAGTTCCAGCAAAATCATCTGGACCGAGGGAATAGTCAATTGGCAGGTTCTGACCAGTTCGTCAACTGTGACGGGTGTTGTCGATATATTCTGTAAAATAATGTCCCGAACTGTTTCGGCATCATTGTCATCCAGAATCTGGGGTGTCCAGTCAGATTGCGGGGATTCCTGAAGGGTGATCCGCGAGCCCTGAAACGTGCCGATATTTTGCAGTATGTCATCGGCGGACTGGATTAACGTCGCGCCATCCTGGATCAATTTGTTGGGACCGGCGGCGCGGGGATCGAACGGATGACCCGGCACGGCGAAAACATCGCGGCCCTGTTCGGCGGCCATCCGGGCGGTGATGAGAGAGCCGGATTTTAATGTTGCCTCAACCACCAGCACGCCGGCGGAGAGGCCGGAGATAATGCGATTGCGGCGCGGGAAGTGGCGGGAAATTGGTTCCATGCCGAGCGGACTTTCGGCAACGATACAACCTTCGCTGATAATGGCGTGATAAAGTTTTTCATTTTCCGGCGGATATATAATGTCTACCCCGCCAGCCACGACAGCGATGGTGCCGGTGGCAAGTGAGCCTGCATGGGCCGATGTATCGATGCCGCGTGCAAGGCCGGAAGCAATCATTTGTCCTGCTTTGCCAAGATCATTCGCAATCTTTTCCGCGAATTTGCGGCCATTGAGCGAGGCGTTGCGCGCGCCAACAATCCCAACTGTGGAAAGATTGAGCAATCGCTTGTTACCCAGCACAGATAAGACAGGTGGTGCATCTTCGGTCGCCGCAAGGGAGAGGGGATAAAATTCATCGGCGGCAAATACCATGTCGCCGCCACGGGCACGCAATTGTTCCAATTCGCGTTCCACAATAAAAGATTCTGCAATGGTGAGGCCCTTTAAACGTCCGCCGCGTTTGGCGAGGGAAGGGAGGGCTTCGATGGCTTTGACCGCAGTGCCGTATGTATGGATGAGATTATAAAACGTAATAGGGCCGACATTGTCAGTACGGATCAGGCGTAGCCAGGCAAGCTTTTCATTATCGTCCAGCACGATGCTTCTCTGCGCAAGGCTGGAAGAAAACAGGCTCATTTTTTCTGCCCGATCTTGGGTTCTTCGCCTTTCACAAGGCGTTGGATATTGGCGCGGTGTTTCAGCCAGATGATAGTCGCAAGCACACCGCACATGCCGGTAAAGTTTGGATTGCCAATCAGAAAATAGGCAAGAGCAGGGGCAGCGGCCACAGCCACGAGAGCAGATAAAGATGAGTAGCGTGTGACCAGCGCAGTAATAAGCCAGATGCCACAGACAGCAATGCCGACGATGGGTTGCAGGGCAATAATGGTGCCGAATGTTGTGGCAACGCCTTTGCCGCCTTTGAATTTCAGCCACACGGGATAAAGATGCCCGATGATGGCAAAGAACCCGGCGAGCAAGGCGATATTAAAATCATTGGAGAGATAAAGTGCAAGACACACAGCAATTGCGCCTTTTAATCCATCGAGGATTAATGTGGCGAGCGCAAGTTTCTTGTTGCCTGTACGCAGGACGTTGGTAGCACCGATATTGCCGGAACCGATATCGCGGATATCGCCATACCCGCCAAGACGTGTGAGGATTAGTCCAAACGGGATAGAGCCTAAAAGATAGCCACCAATGATTGCGATCAGATATTCCATGTCAGCCTTTTTTCATTAAATCCGGTGCAACGGCGATATAAATTCCAACCGCCATAAAAGCCAATGCCGCAAAATAGCGGGTGTGGAACGGTTCCTTCAAGATCAGCCATGCAAAAAATCCACCGATAACGGGAACGAAAATTCCGAACATTTCAAACTGTGCCACCGGGATACGGGTGATGGCCCAGAGATAACCGATATAAGAAACGAAATTACAGATGAAATACACAACGAGCCAGTAAGGATTGATCTTTTCAAACGTGGCGATCGCGTTCTTTTCGAAAAAGTAGGAGCAGATCCCCGCCGCCATCATCAACAGGAACGATGTGAAGGCGATGAATGACAAGGGTTGCAAATCCGTGCTCACCTTTTTCGCAATCGGGCCCATCAGGGAATAACAGGCAATCGCAAAGAAGCTGACAAGGTAGGGAATATAGGTGGCCATTCTATGGTTCCAGATTGCTGAAAGTGATCTTCGCCAGTTTTTGCAATGTGCTTGTCTGCATCACGGTGAGCATGCCCTTTGCCGGAATAAAAACTTCCGCCGCGCGACCTTCTTCCGCACCCTTATAAAACAGCTTGATGCTCTTCCCGCTGGAGGAAAGGAGCTTGCCCGGATTTTTACGGTGCAAATCACGCTCCGTTGGACGAATGACGCGATCATCCGGTTCCGCCGTGACGTATCCGGCTTTAATAAGGGCTTCCATCGCCGTCTTGGCGGAGATGGCAGACGATTGTTTTGGTTTTCCGGTTTGCTGTTTCATATTTTGTCTTTCAAAAGCAGGTCCATGACGGCCATGCGGGTTGGAACGCCATTGCGAACTTGTTCAAGGATGAGGGAGCGTTCTTTATCATCGGCGACATCGCCGTCAATTTCAATACCGCGATTGATCGGGCCGGGATGCATGACCACTGCGCCCTTGTTGGCGTAGGCCAGTTTTTCGTAGGTCAGGCCGTAGTCACGGAAAAATTGTTCATCGGATTCAATCAGGCCCGCCTTCATACGTTCCTTTTGATTGCGCAGCATCATGACGACATCACAACCGGCAAGGCCGTCTTTCATGTTGTCGAACGCCTTTACGCCTTCGGCCGGAAATTTTTCCGGTTTCAGGTAAGGCGGCGCAACCACGTTCACTTCGACTCCCATCTTGCGCAACAGGATCATATTAGAAGAGGCCACGCGGGAATGGGCGATATCACCGCAGATAGCAACACGCAGTCCTTCGAGCTTGCCGAACCTACGGCGGATGGTCAGCGCATCAAGCAGGGCCTGTGTCGGGTGTTCACGGTAACTGTCACCCGCATTGATCACGGGGCAATTGACGAGGCCGGCAATGTAACGCGGCGCATTATATTCACTGTGGCGGACGACAATCGCATCCGGGCGCAACATTGAATTCAATGTGTAGACCGTATCTGTCAGGCTCTCATCCTTTTTCATGGACGATGTGCTGATGTCGAGATTGACTGTATCGGCGCCAAGACGTTTGGCCGCCATTTCAAAAGAGATGCGCGTGCGGGTAGAGTCTTCGAAGAAGAGGGTGAGGATAATCGCCCCACGCAGGATGTCCGGTTTAAAGTCTCGTTCATCCAGCCGGTCGGCATAATAATCAGCGAGGTCGAGGATGATGCCGATTTCATCGGCGGTCAGGTCTTCGATGCCAATCAGGCCTGTATGGGAAAAGGAGGAACGATCAACCTTGGCGAAAGGTTTGCGGGGTGTGTCGCCATTTTGAATGG
>CAZUYV010000103.1:0-7009 GCA_964624435.1 uncultured Micavibrio sp.
CATGAAGAAGGAAAACGATGCTTTTGGGTTTGCCGCCCGATTTGGGGGGATGGACGTAGGTTTTGAAATTCATGGGTGAATCTTTATCTGATAAATTCCGGCCTGCAAAGGCCTCCCCTTGCCGCTTACCCCCTTTTTCTTGTATGCAAAAAAATATGGACTACCAAGAATTCGGTACCTGCCTGATCTCCGCCCATCCGAAGGCCCGCACGATAAGCGGCGACCATGCGGGACAACGCCTATGGATCAAGCAGAGCGTTCCACCCAAGGCGCGTATCTGGCATACATTGCAAAGAACCCTCGCCGCTATTTTGGGCATGCCGATCCTGCGCGCGACTGTCAGCGCCGGACGCCATGAAAGTCTTGTGGCGGAGGCCGCGCGCCTGAAACAATTTGCGGACAAGGGATTTCATGTTCCACAAGTTCTGGCGATTTATCAGGATATGCTGGTCATGACGGATGCTGGGCCGCAATTCCGGACATGGCTTGATACCACGCTCGATCTGACGCAAAGGAAGACTGGGCTCGCCACGGCGATGCTGTCGCTCGCCGACCTTCATTCACAGGGTCTCGCTCATGGTCGACCATACATGCGCGACATGACGTGGGACGGAAAGACAATCGGGTTCCTCGATCTCGAAGAAGACCCCGTTCTGGTGATGCCTCTAGCGACGGCACAGGCGCGCGACGTCTGGATATTCCTCTCCGCCGCCAGCCGTTATGCGCGCAAACCCGGCGACAAGCGTACCTACGAA
Source organism: uncultured Micavibrio sp. (assembly GCA_964624435.1). Classification (GTDB taxonomy): domain Bacteria; phylum Pseudomonadota; class Alphaproteobacteria; order Micavibrionales; family Micavibrionaceae; genus Micavibrio_A. The sequence continues at coordinate 756 of CAZUYV010000103.1, forward strand.
CCCGGCCTGATTGAATCCTTGTTTGAAACATACCGGGAAAAGGCTGACCCAAAAGTGCTCGATGAACTCAGGCATTTCGTCTGTTCGCTATCTGGCCTCGGGCGGTTTCTGGAACATCCCCTGCTCTGGAAGAAAATCGGGACCGACGCCCGCCAGTCGGTATTCGTAACCCGCACGCTGGAACGGGAACTGGCCTAAAACGGAACCATTCTCTTTGCCGCTTGTTGGTAGGGGGATTTGTGTTAAAGCTAGGCTGATGATCCTGAATCCAAGACCACTTTTAAACCGCGCACTGCTCGCCTGTCTGGCGGGCGTTTTTGTGTTGAGCTCTCCGGCTATGGCGCAGGAAAAAAAAGATCTGGTGATCAAGCCGGTGGTGGAATCGGAAGACCCCTATAAGGTTGAACGTGAAGTCGCCAAACATATCCGCAATTCGCCGGATAAAAACTATCTCAGCTTCTCGTATGAAAACGACCTGATTGGTGATGGTAAGGATCAATATTATACCAGCGGTGTCCGTGCGACCTATTTCAACGTTGATACCGACCTGCCCGACAGTATTAAGAATGCCGCCAGCGCCATCCCCGGTTTCAACGTGAATGACACTACCGGCACATTTTTTACATTGGGGCAAAATCTCTACACCCCCTCTTCTATTCTCAGCCCGACGGCCAATCCAAAAGATCGCCCTTATGCCGCATGGCTTTACGGCTCTGTCGGGATGGCAACATTGACGGCCGACCATCTGGATGAACTGGAACTCACGCTGGGTGTTGTGGGGCCAGAAGCCTTGGGTGAACAGACCCAGAAATTTATCCATACGCATATCACGGGCTCGCCTACGCCCCGCGGCTGGAAAAACCAACTCGATTTTGAACCCGGCGTAATCCTTTCCTGGCAACGCAGATGGCCGCGCGGAATCAATGGCGACTGGCATCTCGATCTCGGGGATGATTTCCGCATTCGCGCCGAACCCAGCGTGAATGTATCGCTCGGGAATATCTATACTTATGCGGGCGCAGGCCTGATGCTCACGTTCGGCCCGCATCAGGGCGTGTTGCAGGATACACCGCCACGCGTCAAACCGGCGATGTCCGGCACTGGCTATTTCGATGTGCCCGATAACAAATGGGGATGGTACATGTTCGCGGGCGTTGATGGCCGCGCCGTTGCCCGCAATATCTTCCTCGATGGAAATTCCTTTGATGGTGACTCCCCATCCGTCGATAAAAAAATCTTCGTCGGCGATGCCGTCGCCGGGGTGGCCTTTACCCTCTATGACTATCGCCTGTCCTACAGTGCCAATTACCGCACACAGGAATTCGATGGACAGGGCGATGATACGTTCTTCGGATCCATTACCCTCACGACACGTTTTTAAGTCCCCCTTCCCTTCGCCTGTGGCCGTGCTACAATTGTCGCTGAAAGGAACCTTTCACCATGCAATACGACATCATCCACATCGCCGGCAAACCTCATGTCCTCGTTCCCCTGCACGATTACACCCAGCTCAAGAACGGGGCAGCGAATAGTGAGTTGCCGGATGATGTCCTGCAAAAAATCGCCATGGGCAAGGAAAACCCGATTAAGCTGATCCGCAAGCACCGGGGCCTGACGCAGGATGAACTGGCCACCGAGGCCGGGATTTCCCGCCCCTATTTGACCGAGATCGAAACCGGCAGAAAAGAAGGCTCTATCAGGTCTTTGAAGGCCATAGCTACGGCCCTGAACGTGCCCCTGGAAAAGCTCGCCTAGATAATAATTGACATAATTATGAAAATTAGATATTTTGCCTGATCCTAAATTTCGGGCGAGGCGTAAATGACTGATATTGCATATCCAATTAATAAATTTGGTTTTGATGTAATTGATAACCCTGACTTGATAACCAAGCTCATTGACCGCCCTCACACGCGTAAAGAAGATGTGTGCCCTGCCGACCTTTTAAAATTGTCCGGAAAATTTGAACGCCTGCAGGAATGGACCAATACGGATAAAACCACCGGCTCGATCCTTGGTATATTCAATGTTCTGGGGATGGAACTCAGCGTCATCATGCCCAAATCAATTGCTGCCGAATTGAAAGAAGGACAGAATTACAGACTGAATTATCGCTCCCCTATCATGTGCGGGAATATCAGCGAAGATGCACTGGACATGGCAATCATGATTGCGCATCAGGAACCCATGGTGGCGGGCGAACTTCATTCTGTTGAATACAAGAAATCGCAGCGGCCTAAAACGGGCTGGGATTCTCCAGTTCTCGCTATCGTTTAAGCGATCCCATCACACCGCGAAGAAGTTCACGCGCGATTGTCCGGCCGATCGATGAACTCGCGGCCCGCACCAATGATTTAATTGCGGCATCACCCACGCTTTGGGAAGACCGTCCACCAGTCTTGGATTTCACAGCATCCTTTTGAACGCTCTCGGCACGTTTGCTGGCGGACTCTGCGCGCCCTTTCAGGATTTCGTACGCGCTCTCGCGGTCCTGCGTAGTGTCGTATTTCTTTCCAATGCCATCGGCACTCATCGCCATACGCTTTGCATCATCGCTGGCCGGTCCAACTTTGGATGATGGCGGGCGAATCAGGATACGGCGCACCATCGATGGCGCGCCCTTGTCTTCCAATGTCGCAACCAGCGCCTCGCCGATAGACAATTCCCCAATCACCTTTTCAACTTCAAAGGCCGGATTGGCGCGATAGGTCTTACTGGCCTGCTTGATGAAATTCTGCTGCTGCGGCGTGAAGGCGCGCAACGCATGTTGAATGCGGTTGCCGAGCTGGCCAAGCACGGTATCAGGAATATCCTGCGGGTTTTGCGTGACGAAATAGATCCCCACACCCTTAGAACGGATCAGGCGAACAACCTGTTCAATCTTGTCCAGCAAGGATTTGGGCGCATCGTTGAACAGCAAATGGGCTTCATCGAAGAAGAATACCAGCTTCGGTTTTTCAAGATCGCCAGCCTCTGGCAAATCTTCAAACAATTCGGATAACAACCAGAGCATAAATGTGGCGTATAGACGAGGCGCGTTCATCAACTTGTCAGCGGCCAGAATATTCACATAGCCTTTGCCATCGATATCCGTGCGCATCAAATCCGCCAATTGCAAGGCTGGCTCGCCAAAGAATACATCGCCGCCCTGATCTTCCAGTTGCAGCAAGGATCGCTGGATCGCGGCAATAGATGGTTTGCTAACCTGCCCGTATTGCGCTGAAATCTCGCCGGCATTTTCATGGATGAGGTTGAGCAGTGCACGAAGGTCCTTGATATCCATCAACAACAGGCCTTCTTCATCGGCATGGCGGAAGGCGATATTCAAAACACCTTCCTGCGTGTCGTTGAGTTCCAGCATACGTGCCAGCAACACGGGCCCAATCTCGGATACGGTGGTCCTAACCGAATGCCCCTTCTCGCCAAATACGTCCCAGTAAGTGGTGGAGAAAGCCTGCGGCGCAAAATCGGCAAACCCAATTTGCTCGACGCGTTTTAAAACGAAATCTTCTTTGCCCGATGGCTGGCACATCCCGGTGAGGTCGCCCTTCACATCGGCCATGAACACGGGCACACCCGCATTGGCGAAACCTTCGGCCAGCGATTGCAGTGTGATGGTTTTCCCCGTCCCCGTTGCGCCGGCGATCAGGCCGTGACGGTTCGCCCATTTCAGGGCAAAAAACTGCTTATAATCCGGGTTGCCGTTTTCGGCCCCGATAAAGATGTCTTGGTTCATAGGGAGTGATTATGCCGTAGTATCGACGTTGGTGCCAGTGGTCTCGGACTTCGCCGCAGAGCCGTCATCAAACACACCTTCGGCCACATTGTGGGAATTTTGCGAGCGAAGGGCCATAATGGTGACCATGTTGGAAACTTCGGCGTTCTCCGCCTTGGTATAAAGCTGGTTAAACAACGAGGAGGCGCCGTAGAAGAAGCTTTCAAGCTGCGCCCGAGATCTGGCAGACATGCCGGGGGCACCATTTCTGGCAAAAATAGCACGGCCATTATCGAGCAAGCTATTCGCCATGCTGATAATATTCGTTCCGCCGCCGCCTAAAATTGATGGTCCGCTCATAGGTTAATTATAATCCCTAATCGTTAACTTTTTCAAAGGCTAATTCTGAACATTATGGTCGTGTTTTAAACTCGGAATCGCCGCTCTTGCCTTCTCAACCTCTGCAAGATCCAGGCCAGCGATTGAATAACCCGGCGCATCACCTTGAATTTGCGTCAAAATCTGCCCCCAAGGGGAAATAATCATGGAATGCCCCCATGTCGCCCGCCCACCCTCATGGGTGCCGACCTGCGCCGGGGCCAGAACAAACGCGCCGTTTTCAATGGCCCGGGCCCGAAGGAGGATTTCCCAATGTGCCTGCCCGGTCGGAACGGTAAAGGCGGCGGGGATGGTCAGTATCTGCGCGCCGCCCTTGGCGAGCGTACGATAAAGATGCGGAAAACGAACATCATAGCAAACACTCATCCCCACCTTCACGCCATCCATATCCGCCACAACGGTTGTATCACCCGGCGCATTGGTATCGCTCTCTCGGTATTTGTCGCCGTTGGGCAGATCGACATCAAACATATGGATTTTGTCATACGTCGCAATCGTGCGTCCATCCTTGCCAAACAGGAACGAACGGTTGGCAAGCTTGTGATCGCCAACACGGATAGACGATATCGATCCGATCAAAAGGTTGATACCAAGTTCTTTGGCCAGTGACGCATAGAACGGAATGGCTGGATGATCTTTTTGCTCATAAGACGCCGCCCACTTATCTTCAGGCTTCGCCCGCATCCGGCATGTGTTTTCCGGTGTTGCAATGAACGTCGCGCCCTCACCCGCGGAGGCGCGGATCAAATCCTCCGCCTCGCGCAGATTATGCTCTATCATGGGCTTGGCGTTCAGTTGAACTATGGCGGCCTTTAAAATCATGCGAGCAGTTTATCGAGTTCGCCGCTTTCTTCAAGGGCATGCAGATCATCGCTGCCTCCAATGGCTTTCCCATCGATGAAAATCTGCGGAACGGTCCGGCGTCCGCCACTTTTGGCGACCAGCGCATCACGCTCGGCATCATTGTTTGTGACATCGATTTCGGTGTAATCCACATCCTTGGCATCCAGTAAACGCTTGGCCTTAACGCAATAAGGGCAGTAATTGGTGGTATAAATTTCGACTTGGGCCATGGTTTTTACTCCTTTTTATTCCGGTTTTAGAATATAGATTGGTTTCATGAAAACAAAAGACCTTACTTGCGATATCGTTCTTTCCGGCGGCGGCCCGGCTGGATCTTCCCTCGCCCTCTTGCTGGCTAAGGCGGGATTGCAGGTGGTTTTGATCGATCCTGAACCGCCCGTGGTGGAAGACCGCCCAACGGGGCGCACTGCTGCCCTCCTCAACACCTCCATCAATGTCCTCAAGGCCGCCGATTTGTGGCCAGACCTTGAGGATCGTGCCACGCCTTTGCGCATTATGCGGATTGTCGATGCACAGGATGACAAGGCCGGTGTTACTTTTTACGCGGATGAGATCAATGCGGATCAGTTTGGCTTCAACATTCCAAACGCCATTTTGAAATCGACCGCCCTATCTAAAATCCAGAACACCAAAAACATCACCTTGCTGACAGACAAGCTTCAGGATTACATCGTTGAAGGACAGAAGGTCATTGCCAAAACCGAAAATGGGGCCACCATTACGGCATCCCTGATTGTCGGCACCGATGGCCGTGGGTCCAAGGTTCGCACTATTGCCGGAATTGATACGAATACTCAAAGCTATGGCCAGAGCGCAATTACCTGCCTGATCACCCACACCAAACCGCATAATTTTCAATCGACCGAATTTCATCGTTCCGGCGGGCCTTTTACATTGGTCCCCATGCCGGGCAATCAATCCTCCGTCGTCTGGGTTGAAAAAACGGAAGACGCGAAGGCCTTTCTGTCGATGAAAAAACAGGAATTGGAACAGGCCATACAGGACCGAACGCAAGGATTGGTCGGCACCATCACCCTCGCTTCCTCTCCCGAAAGCTGGCCGCTGATGTTTTTATCGGCAGACAGGCTCACCGGAACCCGCGCCGTGATTGCGGCAGAGGCTGCGCATGTGCTTAGCCCTATCGGTGCACAAGGTCTGAATTTATCGCTGCGCGATGTCGCGGGACTTGCTGAAACGATCATCGATGCCGCAAGGCTTGGCGAAGATGTGGGTGGTGAGCTCGTGCTTGCCCGCTACGAAAAACGCCGTCATGCCG
>CAZUYV010000104.1:0-6916 GCA_964624435.1 uncultured Micavibrio sp.
TGCGGCATGAAATATATCCTCGCCCTCTCCTGCCTTTTCTTTTGCTTTATGTTTGCCCCGCTCGCGCACGCCGCGCTCGAAGGTGGTACGGGTAGCGAGCCCGTCCCTGTTCCCGCCCCCCCTAGTGGCGGTTCGGGCGGCCAGTGCGATTTCTGGCCCATAAAAGACTCACTGCATGGAACGGAATCCGGTGGCGCACCAAATCAGCAGGCTTGCGCAGCCGTATGTCGAAAAAATGATGGAAGCCTTTGCGCATCCGGGGCTAGAGGGAAATATCAGTTCATTCCCGGAACATGGAACGGTTTTTATTCAAGCTCTGAAGTTGAGGCCGTGTGTCACCAGCAGGCGAATGGCTGTACTTTTGACAATATGTGGAACATGCAAACACATCCTCAATGTTGCGCGGTGCAGGAATGTATTATGGACATGTATCTGGCAAATAGCCTTGAAAAGGTACGAACACCGGAATGTCAGGCTTTGCTCGGAAAAACGATTACGGGCTGCAGGGGCGGAAAATGCAAAACCTGCCAAGTGACTGAATCTGGCCTTCTTGGGGGAATGCACATTGGTGGTCAGAATGGTGTTTGCGGCGCACTCAAAAACAACACGCAAGGTGCAACGGATGAACTCGGCACCAGCGTTGCCTGGTATGTATGCGAGCACAAGGACCTCCCCGTTCCGGGCCAATGTACGCCTGTCCCAACGGAAGTTGGAACGGATGCGCCTATCTTTACGAACGATCAGTGGGAATTCCAGATCGAACAAGGTGTCAAACCTGAAGATATTCCAATTGGCGGCGGCACGATCAAATCCAACTGGATTTACGGCCTGATGCTGATGGCTGAACAATTCTCGGTCAACATGGAAGCGCAACTGGAAGCCATCGGCCAGCTATTCGACGGCAAAGAACAAATGGAAGCCGAGCGTGACTTCCAGCGTTTGACCGCGCAGGCCCACAAGGATTATCAGGCCAGCGAACAGATGTGTACATTCGGCACGTTCTCGATGAACCTTGCCAGCACCGAACGTCTTGCCAATCTTACCCGTGATGCCCTCTCGCATGAAATCATCCAGCGCGAGCTGGGGTCGGGCGATACGAAGGGCAAGGATATCGGCGTTGACACGCTTTCCCGCATCAAACTCTTCCGCGATAAATTCTGCAATCCCAAGGACAATGGCGGTGCGCTCGATCTGCTATGCACCAAGGAAACCAAACCGGAAATGCAGAACCGCGATATTAACTACACACAAACGATTGACCGGCCGCTAACGCTGGACGTCAATCTTACCGACACGACAACAACGGATGATGAAACAGCCATCTTCGCGCTGATCGATTACCTGTTCATGCACGACCCGATGCCGACCGTTCCGGAAGAGCCTCTGAAACTGCAGAGCTATCAATTCCATTATCAGAATATGCGCGCGATCATCGCCATGCGCGGTATTGCCCGAAACTCCTTTGCCAATATCGTCGCCCTGAAAACGGCGAGCCCCGATCAAGCTGAAAAATCCGGCCCCTATCTCAAGGCCCTGATGAAGGAAATGGGTCTGAAGGACGATGAAATTGAAAAACTGCTGGGCAAAAATCCAAGCTATTACGCCCAGATGGAATTCCTGACCAAGACCATCTACCAGAACCCGAATTTCTACACCAACCTCTATGACAAGCCCGTCAATGTAGAACGCATCCGCGCCGCGATGAGCGCCATCAAGCTGATGAATGATCGCGACATCCACGCCTCGATGCTTCGCCGGGAAATGTTGCTATCCATGATTCTGGAACTAAAATTGCGCGAACGGGCCGAAAAAGTTTATGACGACACTGAAAATACGCTCTTCAAGGCAAGATCAAAGTAACATATTGATCTAAAATAATATTTTTCTGCTTTTTGGACAGAATCTTGCACCCCCTCCTCTGGCATTCCTCTTGCATCTTCCCTTTTGGATAACCGTATCTGCACGGCCCTAAACAACGGAAGGATGTGCGAAGCTTATGTCATTTATGGCCTTGAATTCCGCCCTGTCTGGCTTGCGCGTTGCGCAGCAGCAGCTCAACACGATTTCCAACAACGTGGCGAACGCCACAACGCCCGGCTATACCCGCAAATTACTGCCCCAAAGCTCGCAAGTCCTTAATTCTACTGGCCAAACCATTGGCGTCCAGAGCGGCGTCCTGATCCGCCAGGTCGATTTGAACCTCGAGCGGGAGCTATGGACCCAGATCAGCGCGGTTTCCGCGGTAGACGTCAAGGCGTCCTATCTCGACACTATTGAAAAATTCCATGGGCCTGCCGATAAAGAGCTTTCAATCGCGGCACAAATTGCCGAGCTGAAGGACAAATTCGCCGCCCTTTCCGATTCCCCGTCCGATGGTTTCCTTTTGCAATCGACCTTGGATCAGGCAAAAGAAGTCACTAGCAAATTCAACGATTTCGGCAAACTGATCACCCAAATGCGGAATGATGCGCAGGATGAAATGGTACAAACCGTTGACCGCATTAATGACCTGCTGAAAACAGTGGCGGGCCTTAATGGCGATATCAAAGGTTCTGCCAATTTGAGCCGCTCTACCGCAGGCCTTGAAGACAAGCGCGACGATGCCGTCAAAGAACTTGCAACCTATCTCGATGTAACTTTCTTTATGCGTGGCGATGGCGTGATGGTGGTACAGACCTCGACTGGCGTGCAACTCGCAGACGAACGTACAGCTGAAGTATACTTTAATCCCAGCATCATTGGGCCGACAACAACTTACCCCGGCGCTGTTTCTGGTGTTTATGTTGGCGGCGATCCGCTGAGCAATCCCGGCTCCTTTGATATTACTCCCACGAATGTGGGCGGAAAGCTGGGCGGCTTGATCGAACTGCGCGATGAAATGCTTATCCAGTATCAGGCGCAAGTCGATGAACTCGCCCACAAAACAGCATTGCGCTTCGAAGCGCAGGGCCTGAAACTCTTCACCGATTCTACAGGCACGGTCCCGGCCGATACGCCGCCGGACCCTAGCACATTCCCACCTGTTCCCGTTGCCTATGTCGGGTTTGCCAGCGTTATTCAGGTCAACACAGATATCATCAATGATGTAAGGCTGCTGCAACAAGGCACTTACGATTCTGACCGGACCATTCCCACTGCCTCGAATGAGGTTATCCGCCGCGTCATTCAATTCGCCTTTGGCGATGTGAATTATCAGCAGGCCGCCGGAACAACCGACCTCAACTTCGCGGCGCCTGCCACTGACCTGCAAAGCTGGCTTGGGCTTGCCTCCACCAACAATGTCGTGGGCGGGATCAATCTTGCTGATTTCCCGGAAATATCCGATGGCGTCAGCGGCACATCAGATTTGATGGATGACTTGCAGGAATTTTTCCCGGACCCGAACAATGACCGTTTTCGCATTGTCTTCTCCGATCCGCGCCTAGGTATTGCCGACATGACGATTGAAGTGGACCTCAGCGATGCGCAGGCCGCGTTCCCGTTGAACCCGCCAACGGTCAGCAATGCTCTCGACCAGATCATCTCGCAAATCAATGCTCAAATCACAACCGCCGTTACGGGCACACCGGCCTTGGCCGGACATGATGCCGTTGCCACCCGCAATTCCAGCGGGCAGCTGGTGATTCAAAGCCGGTCGAACACGACCTTGAGCGCCAGTGGATTTGCAAACTCCATGGGCTCTGATGCATTCGGTGCCCTTGGCCTACAGGAACGTACCTTTGCAACCGAAGACCCTTATTTTGATATTCAGGTGGGTAACAATACCCCTGTTCGTATCACCATTGCGCCCGGCGAAGATATCAACGACCTGATCGATAAGCTGGAATATAACCCGTCCACCGGCCAGGGTGTCCCAGGCCTGAATGTCAGTTTCGATGTCGGCACAGGTCGCCTGACCCTACGCCCCGGTATGGATGACAGCAATGGTGGGCCTGATTTTGGTGGTGACATCAAAATTATTTCCGGCCCTGCCAAGACAGATAGCGCCGTGAACCCGGTTCTTGCCGCACTCCCTCAACCAGTGAGCATCGTTGGCGCTCTCTTTGGCAATTACACCGTGAATGGCGGCACAGTGACAGAAAGCTCGCCCGTCACCAATGTTCTCTATCGTTCCGAAACGGCCCTAGGATCCGGTGTTTTTGTCGCGTTCCGCCGCACCAATCTCGGCCCCGAAGCCAGCATTTCATCAGGCATTCTGACCGGCAATAACATCCTCGATTTTTCCCAGAAGATGATCAATGCGCAGGGGCAAGACGTCATTTTGAATGAATCGAAACAAAGCGATGAAGTCACTTTGCGCGACTTGCTGCAGGAACGCGTCTTGAACGAGACGGGCGTCAATATAGACGAAGAATTATCAAACCTTATCGTGATCCAGACCGCTTACGCCGCCGCAGCGCGCGCAGTGTCTGCGGCTAGTGAAATGTTTGACGAACTTTTGGCTTCATTCCGGTAAAATATAGGAGTTAGATCATGGCATCAATTTCAACACTTGGACAATCTCTCAACCAGATTGCACGCCTGAAAGTTCAGCAGCAAAATCTGGGTGATTTACAGCTGCAGATTTCCAGCGGAAAGAAGACCCAGAAACTATCCGGTCTTGGTAATGATATTATTCGTACAGTGAGATCGCGCGCCGGTATCAACTCCCTGGAAACCTATATTGACAACATCAAGAATGCCGATCGTCGCCTGAAAATGATGCAAAACTCGATTGCCGAAATCAAGGCGCAGGCAACGAATATCTCCAGCGGTATTTCTACAGCCATTCAGGAAGGTGATTATCCCGACCTTGAATCCATCAAACAGATGACCGAGAACGTTTATAATTTTGTCATCGATGCGATGAATAAAAAAGATGGCGAACGCTATCTCTTCTCCGGCGGAGACACGTCTCAAATGCCGATCAACGATACCGGCCTTTACGGCAGCTTTCTTGGAACCTTTATCCCCGATGAAGCAGATATCAGCAATCCACCCCTCAGCGCTTCGGGTCTTGTTGGACAATGGGGTGATGGCAGTATCACAACAGAGGAATTTATTGCTTCCTATAATGCAGTGTCAGACACCGTTCTGGGTTTTTCCAACGCGCTGACAACAGACACGGCAGGCAAAACAACGGTTCGCGTGAATGATGGATCGGAATTTGATTACACAACGCTGGCAAACGATACATCCATGAGAGATATCGTTAAAATCCTCGGAATCCTGAAAAGCCTGCCACCGGTTGAACACGCGCCGGGCGCGCTGAACGACCCGCTGGCCACAAACCTTGCCGAAGATACCGCGCCGTTTCCGCCAAGAGAGAAACAGGAAAATTTCTTCAAGGTGGTGAATGATCTTGCGGCACAGCTGAACAAAGCCATTACCAATCTGGATAAAGAAACCTACAAACTGTCGCAGGTTCAGGCGCAAATCAATATCGTCAAGGAATCGCACACCAACCAGATCAATGCCTATACGGATATCGTTACGGATGTGGAGAATATTGATCTTACCGAAGCATCGGCGAAGATTTTGCAGATCCAGACACAACTGGAGGCATCGTTCCAGGTGACATCATTGGTATCGCAACTGACATTGGTGAATTTCCTGAGATAATCAGGCGGCGCTTTGAATGGTAACCTGATTGCCGGAAATGATTGCGCGCAAACCATGCGGCGCGAGCATGTCATTCAAAACAGCATCCCACGATTTTCCGCCCTGCCACGACACGGTTTCACCGGCATCGACATTGTTGGCAAAGGAGAAACTGTATTCCGGCGGCACAACCTGACTCAACGCCAGCGCCAAGGGAAGATCACGACCAAAACCAACAGCATCGGCAAACTGGCCAGCATTTGGTCCGCGTGGCACAGGGGCCGATGCCACTGCCGCATTATTATACGCTGCAGGGGCAACGGCGGCCGGACGTGGCATCACGGGTTGGCGTTCAATTTCCTGCCGTGAAACCTGCCCGCTATAAAGGCCTGGGCCTTCACCGCCGGGAATGGGTGTCAGGCCGGAACCATAATCGAATTGTTCGGAAACGGGTTTGCGGGGCGGAACGACGGCATTGCGATCATAACGTGATGTAACAGAGGCGCGGGCAATAGCACCGGCGTTCGAACGACTGCCGGGTGTTGCAACCGCCTTCAATTGCCCTGTTTCTTCCAGCATCGCCTGATCAAGGGAAAGAGCCCCACCATTATGGGTGGCGACAGCGCCCTGCTGCTGCAAAGGATAAGGATTGATGACGAGAGCACCGCTATTTTGCGATTGGGCAGGGCGCGGCGCAGGATCGGCGGCTAGAACTTCTTCCACGGGCATGGGGGAAAGGGCGACGGATTCAACCGGGGCGGCCGGAACGATCGGCATCGGCGCGTCGGCAGGTGCATAGCGCTGTACTGGCGCGGCTTGTTGCTGCACAGGCGGTGCGGAAAACTGGAATCCGGCATAGGCTGGCGCAGAGGCGCAAATCGCAAAGACAGCTGCTGATAAAACAGAATAACGATAGGTAACCATATAAATGTCTCCCGGATTTCAAAGACCATAGAACGCAGCCGAAAAAATGACAAGTCCGGCGGCATCATAATTCTGGTAAATTATGCCATGAAAACGATGAATAGCCTTTAGCCGAAGTCCGTCATCCGCTTGCGGTTGTATGAAATCCAGCCCGGACGGCTTTGCCCCAGAAACCAGCTCCGGAACGCACGCAGGGCCGCGCTGAATGTCAGGCCCCTGCGCTCCATAAACCAGAAGATTGCGGTCATGGTGACGGCAAGCGTGAACGTGCTCCAGCGGGCATGAAACAGCAGGATGAAAAAAGGAATGGCGCAGCGCGCATCGAAGGCGAAGAATCGCACAGGGCGCATGGAGTTGCGCCAGTGCCAGTTCGCCCGTTCTTCTTCGGTATCTTCCCGTTGACCCATCAGTC
>CAZUYV010000105.1:0-6893 GCA_964624435.1 uncultured Micavibrio sp.
GTTACATCACGGTTCTGGATGATGGTGATGATCTTGGCCACAGCCTCTTCGGCTGTGTAGTCATCCATGCTGAATGTTTCCACTTCCTCTTCGCTAAATTGCTCTCCGGCAAAAGAGAGTCTTACCTCACCGGTTGATACAATATGAATACCTAAATCAACCGAGTCGAGGGATTCACTGCTGAACCAAAGATCATAACGCTGTGGATCGTCCATATCCCTGTCTTTCTCGAGGTCATACTCAATTTTGGAACTGACTTCATAGGCACCGCTATTATCCATCGGTCTGGCTTTATGAGATTCGATTCCCCAATTGATAAAGGCAGTAATTCCTTCGGCAACGGCTTGTGCCTTTTGCTCACGGCCTTTGATACCCTGCAAGACCTTGTTCGTGAAATCCAGTGTTAGTCCCATAATATAACTCCTCCGAAATTTAAGGAGTTATAGTTACATAATTATATTATGTCAATAAAAAATATGGTTATTAATTGGTTAATATGGCGGCCGCGCAGCGATTGCGAGGTCTTCCACGGCAATGGTCAGGTTTTTGATGTCCTGCCCGTCCGAGCCAAGCGTACGGATCGCAACATTGCGTTCTTCTGCTTCGCGTTTGCCGATAACAAACAGGTACGGGACCTTGGCCATTGAATGTTCGCGGACCTTGTAGTTGATCTTTTCATTGCGGGTATCGATTTCGACGCGAATGCCCTTGGCCTTCAATTCCTCGAACACCTCATTCGCATAATCATTCACATCATCCGTAATCGGCGCGACCACGCATTGGACCGGCATTAACCAGAGCGGCAATTTCCCGGCATAGTTTTCGATCATGATGCCGATGAAACGTTCGATAGATCCAAGGATCGCCCGGTGCAGCATAACGGGGCGATGTTTGTTGCCATCTTCGCCGGTGTATTCTGCGTCCAATCGGTCGGGAAGGTTGAAGTCGAGCTGCAACGTTGCGCAGCCCCATTCGCGGCCGATCGCATCCTTGATGATGAAGGCCAGTTTCGGTCCATAGAACGCACCATCGCCCGGCGAAATCGTGTATTCCATCCCAAGTTTGTCGAGCGCTTCCATCAGGCCGTTTTCTGCCTTGTCCCATAGCTCATCCGAGCCGATACGGTTCTCGGGCCTTGTTTCTAGCTTGATAGTGTACGAGTCAAAACCGAGGTCTTTGTAAATCGCCTTGGTCAGTTCGCAGAATTTGACGCTTTCAGACAGGATCTGATCTTCACGGCAGAAAATATGCGCGTCATCCTGCGTGAACTGGCGTACGCGCAGCAGGCCGTGCAGAGCGCCATGCGCTTCGTTGCGGTGACAGCAGCCGAACTCGGCAAGGCGGAGCGGCAGGTCACGATAGGACTTCGTGCCTTGTTTGAAAATCTGTACGTGCGCCGGGCAGTTCATCGGCTTTAGGGCCATGAAATGTTTCGGTTCTTCCTTGAAGACCGCTTCCCCTTCGTTGGTGTTAGGCACAACATCAGGCACCACGAACATGTTTTCGCGGTATTTGCCCCAGTGGCCGGATGCCTCCCAAAAGCGCGAATCCATCAGTTGCGGTGTGCGTACTTCCTTGTACCCGTCATCGCGCAAGCGGCGGCGCATATACGCCTCCAGCGCCACCCAAATAGTCCAGCCCTTGGGATGCCAGAAGACGGAGCCTTGCGCTTCGTCCTGCATATGGAACAGTTCCAGTTCTTTGCCGAGTTTGCGGTGGTCGCGTTTTTCGGCTTCTTCAATCTGTGTCAGGTACGCCTGGAGTTCGGCATCGTTGCGCCAGGCCGTACCATAAATACGCGTCAGCATCGCCTTGTTGGAATCGCCGCGCCAGTACGCACCGGCCACCTTCATCAATTTAAAAGCGGTGCCGACATCCTTGGTCGTTTTCATGTGCGGGCCTCGACAAAGATCGAGCCAGTCACCCTGTTTGTAAATTTTGATGCTTTCCGTATCTGGCAAATCTTCGATCAGTTCGGCCTTAAAGTTTTCACCCTTGGCCTTGAAGAACTTGATGGCGTCGTTGCGGTCCCAGACTTCGCGTACAAATGGCGAGGCGCGTTCGACAATCTTGCGCATCTGTTTTTCTATGGCTTCGAAATCTTCGGTCGAGAAAGGCTCGTTCCGGAAGAAGTCGTAGAAGAATCCATTTTCGATGTTCGGGCCGATGGTCACTTGTGTGCCCGGAAACAATGTCTGTACCGCTTCGGCCAGTACGTGTGCGGTATCATGGCGGATAAGTTCCAGCGCCTCCGGATCATCGCGTTTGACGAGGGCGAGCGAAGCATCTTTTTCAATCGGCAGGGATAGATCGGACAACGCGCCATCAATCTTGGCGGCGATCACGGCCTTGGCCAGGCTCGGCGAAATGCTGCTGGCGATCTCCAGCCCCGTGGTGCCGGCAGGATAGGTGCGCTTGGCACCATCTGGCAAAGTAATCGTAATCTCCTGCGATGACATTTTCTGGGCTTCCATTCGTCTTTTCCTTGTTAAGAGTGATAACTTAGCCGCAGAAAACGGCCACGTCACGGGGTTTTTTGTGCTAAATTTTCCTCTATGTTGCGGTTTTTTCAGGATCTTTATCAACGCCACGCCTCCCACGCCATGTTTGGCCGGTGGTCGCCCACCTATGAGGAAGACGTGGCCGCCAATCATTACAGCGCCGCCGACAAGGTCGCAGAGGCCTCTATCCGTCACATGGCAAAGACGATAACGGGTGAGCTGCGCGTGGCCGATATCGGGATTGGCACCGGCCTTCTGGCGCAGCAAATTTATGATGCCATGCCTTGTCGGATTGCAGGCCTCGATTTCAGCGAGGATATGCTCTCCGTCTGCCTGCAGCGGGAGATTACCGAGATACTGATCAAGTGTGATGTTGGCAAGGATCATTGGCCGCTGGAAAGCACATCGTATGATGCGGTGATCAGTGCGGGCCTGTTGGAATATCTGACCCCCCAGATGACAAAACATTTTTTAAAGGAAAGCACCCGCGTACTCGCCCACGGCGGCATAGTTTGTTTCAGCTATGTCCCTTCCGACAAGCCGCTGTGGTTTTTGCGTTTGTGGCAGGGGAAATCCGGCAATTTCCTGAGTTGCAGTTATAATCCACAAATGCTTGTGAATTCGCTCGAGGTGCTCGGGTTTAAAATACTGGAGCATACAGACGAATTTAGCGGGTCGGTGTTCCGCGATGGCAGCACCTATCCGTACCGCTTGATTGCTGCACAAAAACTATAAGAAAATCAGCGTTCGTTCATGGAACTGTCGATGGTCTTGATGAATGGCTTCAACAGATATTCCATGACTGTTTTCTGACCGGTGAGAATATCCACGCTGGCCACCATCCCCGGAATAATCGGCAGGACTTCGTCTTTGCGTTTCAGTGTGCTTTCTTCGGTCTGAACGCGGACGAGATAAAAGCTCTCACCCTTTTCATCCGTCACGGCATCTGGGGAAATTCCAACCACTTTGCCTTTCAGGCCACCATAGATGGAAAAATCATAGGCAGTGATTTTCACCATGCCCGGTTGATCCGGGTAAAGGAACGCGATGTCCTGCGGTTTAATCCGCGCTTCGACCAGAAGCTGATCATCCTTGGGCACAATCTCGATAAAATCCTGACCCGGCTGGACAACGCCACCAGTGGTGTAAACTTTCACATCCTGAACATACCCGTTCACCGGCGATTTGATTTCAGTACGGTCTTTCCGGTCTTCCAGATTGACGATGCCTTTTTGCAGCGAGCTCATCTCCATGCTCTTTGCCGCAAGTTCTGTCTGGGCTTGTGCCTTCGCAGAATTTTTCACGTCGTTGATGCGCGCTTCCGCTTCGGCGATCGCCGACTTCGCGCGCGGGATCGCGGCATTGACACTGTTCAATTCAGTTTGTTTTTCCTTGATACTGCGGTCGAGTTGCAGCAATTCCATTTTCGGCGCAGAACCGGATGCGACAAGCGGGGCAACCATCGCCTTTTCTTCCTGCGCCAAGCTTACCTGTCCGCGCAAATCGCCGGATTTGATAGAGAGTTCGTTCAATTCCTGTGAACGCTGGCTTTTTTGCTGCTGCGCCACGGTGATCTGCGTATCGACCTTGTCCTTGTTGGCACGGTAGGCATTCATTTCATCGGTCACGGCCTGTGGCGCGCCCTTCATAACGTCATCCGGGAATTCAGGCAGCGTGCCTTCCACTTCCGCCTGAAGACGAGCGATGGATGCTTTCAGGCCCAGCACGCGGGCCTCGGTCGAGCCATACTCAGAACTGGCGGCAATATTGCGCAAACGGGCAATGATCTGCCCTTCTTTGACTTCCTGTCCTTCTTTCACCAGCATGGCATCGATGATACCGCCTTCAAGGGAAGAAATTTTCTGAATGTCGCGTGATGGAATAACCTTGCCTTGGCCACGCGTCGTTTCATCGAGCTTGGCAAAGCTCGCCCATAAAAAGAAAACAATAAAAAAAGTACAGATCGATAGCAGGATGATGTGATAGCCGAGCGGCATATCTTCATCCGTGATCAGAACACGTTCAGCATGGGCCGCGGCTCTTTGCATCTGGTTTTGCATCCATCCCTGACGGGCAGTGTTCATCTTGTCTTCAAGGTCACCGCCATGTTGCGGGGTCGGGACAGCGCCACCCTGTTTTCCCAGTTGATCCGCAAGGGCCTTCGCAAGGTTCGGGTCGTTGCCAGTAATGGTTTTGATCGGTTTTTGTTTTTTTTCAAACATGATTACACATCCGTATCTTCGGCCGATGTCCCGAACTGGCGATTTTGCAGTTTCTTGATGATGTCATCTTTCGGCCCGTAGGCAATGATGCGGCCACGGTCGATCAGGATAATCTTGTTCACGAGAGACAGCATTGTGCCCTTGTGCGTGATCAAAATGGTGGTGCGGCCTTCGGTGACAAATTGCAGACGTTTCAGAAGGCGTGTTTCTGACGCCGGGTCCATCGAAGCCGTTGGTTCATCAAGGATCAGAATAGGGGGATCATAGAGTAACGCACGTGCAATCGCGACAGCCTGACGCTGGCCACCGGAAAGCGCTTCGCCACGTTCGCCAACTTGGGTATCAAGGCCGGCCTGAGAATCACGCAGGAAGCCCATAACGCCAGCAAGTTCGGCGGCGCGGAGCACGGCGCGATCAGGCGCGGTTTCATGGCCCATGGTAATATTGCTGCGGACCGTGCCGTAGAAAAGCTGCGGGCTTTGCTGCACGGCGCCGACATTGCGGCGAAGATCGCCGGGATCTATTTGGCGGACATCGGTGCCATCAATCTGCACAGAACCGCTCTCCGGTTGATAGAGATTGATCAAAAGACGTTCGAGCGTTGTTTTACCGGAACCAACGGCGCCAATAACGCCAACATGGTCGCCCGCTTCAATGGTGAAAGAAACATTATTGAGCGCCGCAACAGTCTGGCCGGGATAATGGAAAACCACATCCTGGAATTCAACTTTGCCGCCGACAGATCCCATGGAAATGAAATGCTTCCCAGCTGGTCGTTCAACTGGGCGTTTCATCAGTTCATTGAGCTGCACAAGGCCTTCCTTGGATTGATGCATGCGGGTCAGCAAAGCGGCGACTTGCGATAGCGGTGCCATGGCGCGGCCCGTCAGGATAACGCAGGCAACCAACGCGCCCATGGAGAGTTTGGCATGCGCGATCAGGTAAACCCCGACAACAACAACGGCTACACTCGCGAGTTGCTGTACAAAAACAGCGAGATTGAGCGCCAGCGCGTTGATCTGTTTTGATTTGGCGGAGGTACGCGACGCTTTTTCCGTCAGTTCTTCCCAGCTGCGCTGTGTATGGCCTTCGGCCGCTTGAACCTTGATGGTTTCAAGACCGGCGATGGTTTCAAACAGCAGCGCATTTTTCAGCGCGCTTTCCATCATCGATTGCTTGGTCACCTTCTCCAGCGGTTTTTGCATGAACATGCCGATACCAACCACAATGGGAATCGCAGCGAGCGGCACAAAGGCGATGGGGCCACCGACGATGGCGATCAAGAGAATGAACAGCACGACAAACGGCAAATCGATCAACGTAGTCATGGTGGCGGAGGTGAAGAAATCGCGTAGCGATTCGAATTCGCGCATGTGGCTGGCCATGACGCCCGCGGAAGCAGGGCGCGACGCCATCGTCATGCCTAGCATCTGCTGGAACAAACGGGCGGAGATTTTGATATCAGCTTTTTTCCCGGCATAGTCGAGGAAATGAGCGCGCATATTTTTCAAAATGAAATCGAAGACATAGACAAAGAGAATGCCCAGCGCGAGCACCCACAGTGTTTCGTACGCGTTGTTCGGAATCACGCGGTCATAAACCTGCATCACGAACAGTGAAGACGCGATTGCAAATAGATTGATCATGACGGCGGCGAGAACGACTTCGCTGTAGATCGAGCGGTTTTCCCACAAGGCGCTCCAGAACCATTCCTTGCCGGTTTCAATTTCGGCAGGACCGGCACGTTCATCCACGCGGGCAACCGGACGGACATAAAAAGCGTAGCCGGTGTAGAGTTTTTTCAGTTCAGAGAACTTGATGAGCTGTTTTTCGCCTTCCGTTTCGGGGAATTGAACGAGAAATTCGGTTTCCGGGTGAACTTTACGGTCTTTTTCGTCCCGTGTTTCCTTATGTGTGCCTTTTTTGGTGGATTTTCCGGGTTCACGCACTTCCCAGAGGATGCAGGACTGCTTGTTTTCAAGAACGAGAATGCAGGGAAGGTTGGGTGCAATCGCCAACGCCTCGATACTACGTTCGGCAAGACGGGCATGGAGGCCCGTACGTTCGGCGGCGCGGGTAAAGAGTTGCGGTGTAATTCCAGTTGCGGGTATGGGGAGGCCGGCTGTCAGGGCCCCGGCGCTGGTACGGCGGCCATAATAACCGGCGATAA
>CAZUYV010000106.1:0-6822 GCA_964624435.1 uncultured Micavibrio sp.
CATGAAACTGTTCGGCTCTTCCAACGAGCGGCAGCTTCGTCGTTTGCATAATAAGATCGAACCGATCAATGCACTGGAACCTCAATTCGAAGCCCTCACCGATTCCGCCCTGCAAGGAAAGACGAATGAATTTCGTCAACGTATGGCCAACGGCGAAAAAATCGACTCTATTTTACCGGAAGCTTTTGCAACTGTTCGCGAAGCGTCGAAGCGTGTTCTCGGAATGCGCCCCTTTGATGTTCAGTTGATCGGCGGCCTTGTCCTTCACGAAGGCAAGATTGCGGAGATGAGAACAGGCGAAGGGAAAACCCTCGTTGCCACCATGCCCACCTACCTCAACGCCATCGAAGGCAAAGGCGTACACATTGTTACCGTGAACGACTACCTCGCCCGCCGCGACTCTGAATGGATGGGACAGCTTCACCGCTGGCTTGGTCTGTCCATCGGCACAATTACCGGCAATCTTTCCGATGTTGAGCGCCAGGAGGCTTATGGTTCCGATATTACATACGGAACCAACAACGAATTCGGGTTCGATTATCTGCGCGACAATATGAAGTTCCGTCTGGAACAGATGGTTCAGCGCCCGTTCAATTTTGCCATCGTCGATGAAGTTGACTCTATCCTTGTCGATGAGGCGCGGACTCCTCTTATTATCTCCGGCCCGTCAGAAGGCTCGGTTGAGCTGTACCGTCAGGTCAATCAGGTCATTCCACAACTGCAATCGATCGATTACGAAATCGATGAAAAAGGCAAGAATGTCAGCCTGACCGAAGATGGGAATGAACATGTTGAACAACTGCTCCGCAGTGGCGGCATGATGGAAGAAGGCAATATGTACGATGCGCAGAACATCGCCCTCGTCCACCACGTCAATCAGGCCTTGCGCGCCCACAAGATGTTCAACCGCGACACCGATTACATTGTCAAAGATGACAAGGTCATCATCATCGATGAATTCACCGGACGCATGATGGAAGGTCGCCGTTATTCCGAAGGTCTGCATCAGGCGCTGGAGGCCAAAGAAAGCGTCAAGATTCAGAACGAAAACCAGACACTTGCCTCAATCACCTTCCAGAATTATTTCCGTCTCTATCCGAAACTGGCCGGTATGACCGGGACAGCGCAAACGGAAGCAACCGAATTTGCCGAAATCTACAATCTTGGTGTTGTCGAAATTCCAACCAACGTGCCAGTCTCGCGCCTCGACCATGACGACCAGATTTACAAATCGATGCTCGATAAATACGAAGCCATCGTTGAATTGATCGCCGAATGCCGCGAGCGCCAGCAACCTGTTCTAGTCGGTACAGTCTCGATTGAAAAATCGGAACTGCTCTCTGGCTTCCTCAAGAAAAAGAAAATCCCGCACAATGTTCTGAATGCCCGCCACCATGAGCAGGAATCGACAATCATCGCGCAGGCCGGCCGCCCCGGCGCTGTGACCATCGCCACCAACATGGCGGGCCGCGGGACTGACATCAAACTTGGCGGCAACTATGAAATGCGTGTTGCCACGGAAATCGATCCTGCATGGGACGATGCCAAGAAGGCGCAAGTCATTGACCAGATCACCCGCGACATCAAACGCGATCAGGAAGTCGTCAAAGATGCCGGTGGTCTTTATGTGATTGGAACCGAGCGTCACGAATCCCGCCGGATCGATAATCAGCTTCGCGGCCGCTCCGGCCGTCAGGGCGATCCCGGCGCGTCCATCTTCTTCCTGTCGGTGGAAGATGATTTGATGCGTATCTTTGCCGCCGACAAAATGGAATCCCTTTTGAAATCCCATATCGGGTTGAAAGATGGCGAAGCCCTCACCCACCCATGGCTGTCCAAGGCGCTTGAACGCGCGCAGGCCCGCGTGGAACAGCAAAACTTTGAAATCCGGAAAAACCTTCTGAAATTCGACAATGTGATGAACGACCAGCGTAAAGTAATTTACGAACAGCGCCGTGAAATCATGGAGGCGAATGAAGACCTCGACGACCTCGTCATCGAAATGCGTGAAGACGTCATCAATGATATGGTTGCCCGTACCTGCCCAACTGGTGCCTATGCCGAACAATTCGATGCAGACACCCTGCATGCCGAAGTTCAACGCATTCTTGGCCTGAACCTGCCAATCGCGGATTGGATCAAAGAAGACGGCATGGATGAGATGATCGTTCTGGAGCGCATTCAAAAAGCCGCAGACGATTTGATGAATTCCAAGCTCGCCATTGCCGGGAATGATAATTTCCGCCGTATGGGCAAGACCTTCATCCTGCAATTGCTCGACCAGCACTGGAAAGAGCATCTGTTGAACCTCGACCACCTTCGCACAGGGATCAACCTGCGCGCCTTTGGTCAGCGCGACCCGCTGAACGAGTACAAGGCCGAAGCCTTCAGCATGTTCCAGCATATGATGAACAATCTGCGCGAATCTGTGACGCAAACCCTCGCCTATGTTGAAATCAATGTGAGCCCGGAAGCATTGGCCGCCTTGCAAAAACAGCAGGAAGCAGCACAAGCCCTGCGCGTTCAGGAAAGCCGCAATGATCCGGCCTTGATGGGATTGGGCGATATGGCCGAACAACGCCGTAGTCAGGGTCCGAATGTAACGCCTTTCCGCAAAACAGCGTTCGACCAGAACGATCCATCAACATGGGGCGATACATCACGTAATGCGCCCTGCCCTTGTGGATCGGGCAAAAAATACAAACACTGCCATGGTGCCGTGTAAAAATTAAGGAGGGCTGATCCCTCCTTTTTTATTCCCGATAATTACCGGCGGATTGATCGCCCTTAAAGTTCTTCGAACCGGAGGATTTCGATTTTCTGTCCTTATGGCCCTTCTTCTTTTTCTTCACGGGCTGCGTTTCCTCATCGCCATTATAATTATTTTTGGCATTCTGTTTCTGGGAAAGCTTCTCACGAATACTGCGCGATTGTTTTTTAGAGAAAGGGGTTTTGTTCGAAACAACTTTATCAATCTCGTTGCCATTATATTTGACGAACGGGGACTTGACCGCATAGGCGGGAGAAAGAGGGATTGCAAGAGCAAGCAAAAACAGGATGGCGTATTTCATGGGAAGAGACTCCTTATGAAAGGAGCTTACACCCAAACGGCTAATCTTTGTATTTCTTCAGCAATTTTTCCCGCGCCTCATTGGCGTCTTCGACGCAACGTTTGTATTTGCGCTCGCGCAGGCCTGAACAGGCGGCATTGATGTCGGCATTGGGGATATAATCATTGTAATGGCGGCGGTTTACATTCCGGCCGATATAGATGCCCTCATCCCCATTATAATAAATGACGCGCTTATCATAAAATTCGGCTTGTGCTTTCAGGGCTTCGCGCCGCGCCTTTTCAATTTGGGCTTGTGTGCGCAAATCCGGCGACTTGCCGTTGCCAATAACATACATGGTCTTGTCATCCGCGTGAGCCACGGGAACAGCCATCATCAAAACCAATATCGCAAAAACAAATTTCATCATTTTCCAACGCTCCAAATGGGTCAGGAGTTCATTATACCATAGACTGGGCAACAATAGATTCTACGTCTGCCATATCGACATCCTTCGATGTAAAGGCCTGCCCGATACCGCGCACCAGAATGAAGGTGATCTTGCCACCCGAGGCCTTTTTATCGTGCGCCATCAAGGCGGTAATATCCTTGGCGGACTGGCTTAAATTGGGCTCGATTTGCTTGATCTCCGTCTTCAGGCCGCAGGATGCCAGATGTTTTTCCATGCGGGTTGAATCTTGCCCGGAACATAGGCCCATCTTCACGCACAACCGGAACGCCAGAACCATGCCAATGCTCACGGCTTCCCCGTGCAACAACCGTCCGTCATATCCGGCTGCGGCTTCCAGCGCATGGGCGAAAGTATGACCGAGATTGAGGAGTGCGCGGCGACCACCTTGTTGTTCCCGCTCGTCAGTCCCGACGATATCTGCCTTGGCGGCACAGCTCTTTTCGATGGCTTGGGTGAGTTGTTCTTCTTTCAAGGACAGAACTTTGTCGCCATTGCCTTCCAGCCAGTTGTAAAAATCCGTATCGCCGAGGAGGCCGTATTTCACGACTTCAGCATACCCCGCCTTCAGCTCGCGCTCCGGCAATGTCTTTAGAACATCCGTATCGCAGAGAACGGCAGCAGGTTGATAAAATGTCCCAACCAGATTCTTCCCCTGCGGTGAATTGATTCCTGTCTTACCGCCGACAGATGAATCCACCTGCGCCAGCAAGGTTGTCGGCACTTGCACGAATGGAATACCGCGCAGGATGATGGAGGCCGCAAAGCCACCCAGGTCACCGATCACGCCGCCACCCATCACGATCATCACCGATTGACGATCGACATGATGATCGAGCAGCCAATCGATAACGGTCTGCAGATATTCGAATGATTTGCTAGGCTCCCCGCCTTCCAGCGACAACGTCTCAATCGCGCGGGCCTTGCCAGCGATGGATTGCTTGATGCGCTCCATATGCGCCGTGACGTTCTTGTCGTAGAGCACGAACACATTGCGCCCCGTAAAATCCAGCGGGATTAAATCAACCGCACGGCTCAGCAAGTTCGATCCAATATGGATGGGATAGGATCGCTCACCAAGATCAAGATTGAGGGTTTTATAATCGCTCATGCTTTTTCCTTCAGGTAATCGGCGAGCAGGAGGATCAACCGTCCCGCCGCGATTTCAGGTTCGGATGAATCGGTCTGCAAGGTAATATTGGCCTGACCGTAAACGGGATAACGTTGTTTCATCAAATTCTGCAGAATGTCTTCGCGGTTTCCACCTTTGAGCAAAGGGCGCTTGTCGTTACGGCCTGTCCGCTCCACCAGAATTTCAAGATCGGCACGCAGCCAGACAGAAATACTTTTGTCCCAGATCAGGCCAGCCGTCTGTTCATTCATGACGGCACCACCGCCTGGCGCGATGACTTTAATTTCATCGGACAAAAGACGGGCAATCACTTTACGTTCCAGATCACGGAAGGCAGCCTCACCATGATTTTCAAAAATGTCGGAAATGGACATGCCGGCCGCCGCTTCGATTTCATGGTCGGCATCAACGAAAGGAAGCCCCAGATGCTGGGCCAGCAAACCGCCGATTTTTGTCTTCCCGGCCCCCATTAGGCCGAGCATGACCACCGGGCGGTCCAGATGCTTGGTGATGGTTTCAATCAGGTGGGTCATTTGCCACGTTTATGCCATGAATAATTGAAAATGTTCAATTGCATTCGCTGGAATCGTTGATTAAGGTCTTAATCATATTTCCAAAATGTCACACAGCCTAACCCGGGAAACACTCATGAACTTCGGATTCCTCAAATTCTTCCTGCTTTTCCTCGTCCTCGCCGTTGGCGGGATTTTCGCCTTCCTCGTGCTGGTCGATGTTCCAGTCCAGCAGCAGGAAATCATCGTTGACCTGCCACCTTCCGGCTCTGCCCAATAACGAACCCATAAGGACTACGCCCATGCGATCTTTGCCCCTTCTCCTTGCGCTGCTGACCCTTGCCGCGCCCCTCGCCCATGCCCAGGATGAAAAACCTGCCGCCAAGGCCGATAAGGAAACAAAGGTAGAAGAAAAGGCCGCAGATTCAGAAGCGGCGCCTGTGGAAGATGCTAAGCCCAAGGTCAACTGGGTCGATGTTGAATCCACCGGTACTCTTTCCTCCGGCAAATCAGGCGCGCTCGAAAAAACCCTCTGGGCCAAACAAAAACGCTCTGACATTGAATTCCTGACCGTCAGGCTGCCCAATGCCCCTGCGTTGCGTTCGGTCATGTCCCTGCAACGCCGCCTGCTGCTCTCCAGAACTGATTTCAGTCTTGTCGACAATGATATCGGGCCATTGCGCGGCAATGATTTCCTGATCCAGCGTATCAACAAGCTCATGGATATGGGCCTTTATGATGATGCATGGGAACTGTACACACTTAAAGCTGAAGACCCTTATGATGTGTCCATCGCCCAGCTTGGCATGACATTGATGGTGATGCGCTCCGATCTCGCCACCGCCTGTCTCGAAGAGAAAGTCTTCGCCACCCGCTTCTCCAAGGATGCGTTCTTCGCCGCGCTGGACAAGGCTTGTTCCAAAACGATGGGCGCCTCGTCAACACCGTCTTTCACCGACAGCAAAGTACTTCACGCCGTTTACAATGAAACAGGTTACAGCGTTTCCGCATCGTCTTTCGATGCACTGGCCAAGATGAATGGTTTGGAACGTGCTCTCGTGCTCGCCAACGGCAAAATCAAATATGATGGCCTGTCAAAAGAAACTCTTGGCAAAACTCCGTCGTCACTGGTTGGCTTGTATCTACAGGACAAGACCATCCCTGAAACTGCCGCCGCCATGGTCAAGACAGAAGCCCGCGCCCGTGGCATTGCCCAATATATGGGTTCGGTCGTAAAGGATGAACAGTTCAAGAAAATTAAGGATATCAAAGACGCCGAAACACGCTGGCCCCTCATCGAATCGGTCATTATGGATCCGGCTCGCAAATCAGCGGACCTCGCTCCTCTCGTTAACTATATTGCCGAGGCAGAGCCTAAACAGTTATCCACAGAACTGGTCATAAAAGTGTTGAACGTTTTGTTGGCCAACAATCGCGAACTTTCGACTTTCTGGCTGGAAGCGGCTCAGAAAATTGCCCCCCAAAAGCCTTTAGTTTCCATATACTTACAGGCCTTCAAGTCCCTCACCCCTACAAAAATCCCAAGTTTGGACCAAGAGGCAGTGTTCAAGTCCCTGCAAGGGCTGAAAGCGCAGGACGCGGACCAAATCATTGCAATCATTGAATCTCTTGACAAAGAAGCCGGATATGCTAAAAATT
>CAZUYV010000107.1:0-6820 GCA_964624435.1 uncultured Micavibrio sp.
CGGTAAAACCAAGCCCTTTGCCTTGAAAATCCGGAGAAATCAGGATGGAAACTTCATGGGTGTCTACCCCTTCCCCAGCCTCACGATCCAGGCGGACGATCCCGGCCTTTTTGCCATCGTGAAGAACGATAAACATCGCCCGGTCCGGGTTATGGAGGCTTGCTGCGAACCATGCCGCATGTTCGTTCCATGTTGGGGCCTGAGGGTTGCGGGCATGTTGCCGCGCACCGGGGGCCGACTGCCACTCAAAGACATTGCGAACATCAGCGGCCGTAGCGTAGCGTAGCGTTGAAGATTTGCCGTCTTTGGCAATTTCCGGGGGCAACATCACGCAGGCAACCCTATCCGCCCCCCGTCCATCACAGACCAGAAGTGCTTTCTGTGAAAGGGATTGTAGGGTGGTGAAAGAGGACATCACGCTTGCAAATGATTTCAGGAATGTGCCGGGATTCAGGTTTTCAATTTTGCCGAGACTTATAAGCGCGCCAAAATCTTCAAGCGCCTTCAATGTGGGCGCCTGATTGTCTGCCAATTCAATCGCCAGTGTAGGAAGGCCAAGGCAGCAGCGTTCCCAGCTTGTGGTGCCACCAGCCCCGATGCAGATGTCCGCACGGGCCATCAGGTCCGACGCACGCGCCGTATCAACGTGAAGAGAAACTTCGTGCAAATTTCCAGCATTGATTTGGGCCGCCGCTGCCTGAATTTTATCGAGCCCCGCAGCCCCGCTTCCCGTCATGATATCGATACGCAGAGGGCGGTCTTGATAGCCTTCCAGCATAAGCAGGGTCATCTCTGTCGCCCCTTTCGGATTAACGCCACCAAAGGAAACAAGAACATGGCGTGCATCATCAAAATGGCGGTGCAGGTTTTGACGGGCCTTCATAAACTCAGGCCGGAGAAGGGCATAATCTGCCCCCGTCAGGATTTCACAGGAAGGTGGAACAAGGGATTTATAGTCGCCAGGGCTGCGCCCATACGTCATATCAATCAATATATCGCAATCGTGCTGGCGATCGGCCAGATCATCAATGACAAGGATGTTTTTTGCCCAACTGCGTGATCGTGTTTCATAAATATGATTCAATCCGTAATGATCAATGACGAGCCAATCTGCACCAACTTCTTCGGTGAGTGGGCGCTTGTCATAGGGAGAATTTGCAAGAAGCGAAACTATATTCAGGGTTTCATCCGTACAAAGAAAGATGATTTTGTCACCTCTTGCCGCCAGTGTTCCGGCAAGAGTAAGGCAGCGCATAACATGGCCGCTGCCTATTTCTTTTGAAGCATCGCAACGAAAAGCTATCGTTTGTGAAACAGATGCGTTTACCAAGCCGTCCATCCGCCATCGACAGGAAGATTAATTCCGTTGATATAACTGGCGTCATTGCTCAGCAGGAAATGCACGGCAGCGGCGACTTCTTCGGGGTTTCCGGTACGATCCATCGGCGTCTTTTTGCACAGCGCGGCATGGAAGGCCGGATTGGAATTATTGATGTCTTCGGGCGGGAATGGCCCCGGGCTGATGGAATTCGTGCGGATACCCCGGTTTGTAACATGCCCCGCGAAGTAGCGGGACAGCTGGATAATGGCGGCCTTGGTTGCGCCATAGAAGGGTGGATTGTTCATGCCCGAATTGCCATAGATTGATGGATCAGGACTAACCACCCCATACATAGACGCAATATTGACGATGGAGGAAAAAGATTCCCCATTCATGCGTTCCATCAGCGGCAGGCATTGTTGTGAAAGATAAAACAGCGCCGAAACATTGGTTTCAAAACTCTTCTGAAAGGTTTCCATCGTTGCGTCATCAACGCCGCCCGTCAGCATCAGGAAGGCATTGTTCACGAGCCCATCAAGGCGACCATGTTCTTTCTTGATGATCGCTACGGCATCGCGTACGGCGGATTCATCGGTGATATCAAAGGCGAGAAGACTACATTTCCCATCGTTATCTTCGATATCCTGTTCGACTTTTTTAAGCTTGTCCTCACTACGACCATTGAGATAGACATACGCACCGGCCTTGGCTAGACGTACGGCAATTGCCGATCCCAGATGTCCGCCAGCCCCGGTGATCAGGATAACTTTACCCGTTAGATCAAAAAATGGTTTTTTCATTTTAGTCTCTCTTCGGCCACAAAGCCGGGTTTAAAAATTTCTCATCAGTCATTGCCACTGGACTTACAAAATTCGTTAGTAGCGGTTCGTTAAACAGGGTGAGGTTTTGCAGTAGTTGAGCCTTGGTTTCTACGCCAACTACAACAGAGTCGATCCAGTCCTGCGAGCGCACATAAGCGTAGCATAAATCCTGTACCGATTTCCGCCCCAATTTTTGGGCTGTATTTCTTAAAGTATGTGAGGTTTTCCGGGCTGTTTCATGATCCAGCGGCCATTGTTCTGGTGGGAGTGTAAAAACGCCCTGCAGCAGAGAACTGCGTGCCTGTACGTGAATGTCTAGGCGGGATTTTCGAGCAATGATAAATTCATTCCATCGTCCGTCGCAGATATTGAAGGGCAATTGAATGAATTTTATGGCGGGTTCTTTAAGCGCTTCCAGCCCCTCTTCCGGTGATTGGATAGAAGCGCCAACTAATTGGATTTTTCCTTGTTCCTGCAAGTCCAACAACGCGGGCCATGCTGGGGTTTTATACTGGGACCAGCGATGGAGCTGAAGCACGGGCAATGATGTTAGACCAAGATCGCGACAAGAATTTTCAACGCTTTGTATAGCGGATTCTGCCGTATCAACGGTTGGGGCCAGTTTTGTGTTGATGAAGATTTCTTGTTTTTGCGAGGGCGTCAGGTTTTGCCCTAGAACTGTTTCCGACGAGCCGTATGCGGCGGCCGTATCGATCCATGTCACGCCATGGACGATGGCAGTATCGAGAATATCCTTGGCAAGAATTGCATCTGGCTGACCAGTCGTATTGGCGATGCCGTAGGGCAAGCCAAGTTGCGCCGTACCGAGGGCGAAGATACTTTGAGCTTTGAGGCCCTTCTTTTTATAAGGAGTGCGGAAGGCTGTGTTGTTTTTCCTAAGGATTTCGACAAGATATGTCCATGGAGCGGCGATAGCACCGCCTTCATTCTCAAAGAGTTTTAGAGCGCGGTCATAATCTTCCTTCGTGTCCACGGTCGCGCGAAGATAAGACAAGTCGCCAGATAAGGGCGATTGAAACAAATGGTGTTCATCTTTCAAGGTATGATGAATTGTGACATGCTCTCGTTCATAGTCCGTGGCGCCATTGTTATGAAGATTACGCAGTAAGCCAACCTCTATCACTTCGGCACTCACCCCATAAGGTAGGCCATCAAAAGGGGAAAGGCTGCGCGTAAATTTTCCACCAGATTTATGATGCTGGGCAATCAGCTCATCAATAAAATCGCTATCGACAACCGGATTATCACCCGTCAGGCGAACAATAAGATCATTATCCGCCATTCCTTCCGCAGCGATGATAAAACGCCCTAGAACATCGTCGAGCGGGCCGCGCGCATATTTAATGTTATGTTGTTCAAGAACAGGGATCAGAGCATCATCGCTGCTGTCCACTGAAGTGGCGACAATCAGAGGGTATTTATTATTGCGCGTCACGCGCTTGGCGCAAAGAATGATGAGCGGCAATCCGCCAACAGGTAAAAGCATTTTTCCCGGCAGGCGGGACGAACTCATACGGGCCTGAAGGATCAGTTTAACGTTCGGCATTGCCTGCGCTCAGGCACTCTGCCAGAGACTGGCATACGAAATCCTGCTCCGTGTCGGTGAGCCCCGAATAGAGCGGCAGGGTCAGGGCGCGGTTGTAGTAATCTTCGGCAACCGGGAAGTCGCCTTCTTTGAATCCCAACTGCGAGTAATAAGGTTGCAAATGGACTGGGATATAATGAACGTTGACGCCCACGCCCTTCTCTCTCATTGCATCGAAAACCTTACGACGGTCATATTTCGCATCGAGTGTTACAACGTATAAATGCCAGCTCGAATGACAATCGTTGGATATCTCTAACGGTCTGATTGGCAGGTTGTGAAGTTTGGTGTCGTAACGTTTGGCCAGTTCATTGCGGCGGACGACAAAGGAATCTAGTCTGTCCATTTGGCTGACGCCCAATGCGCATTGCATGTCGGTGATACGGTAGTGATATCCGAGATCAAGCTGCTGGAAATACCATCCGCCTTCGTTCTTTGTCATGAGTTTTGGATCGCGCGTAATGCCATGACTACGCAGGCGCAGGAGTGATTGATACACTTCTTCGTCATTGGTGGTAACAAGCCCACCTTCAGCGGTTGTGATGATTTTGACAGGATGAAAACTAAAGACGGCGGCATCGGAAAATTCGCAGGTGCCCACCTTTTTACCATTATAGGATGCCCCGATGCAGTGCGCGGCATCTTCGACAACCTTAAATCCGTATTCTTTGGAGAGTTTATGGATGGTTTTCATGTCGGCGCAGGCGCCCGAGAATTGGACGGGAACAACGAGATCAGGCAAACGTTCCGCTGCCTTTGCCTGTTCCAGTTTCTTTTTAAGCGCCACCGGGCACATAACGAGCGCAGTCGGGCTGATATCGACAAAATCAACATCTGCGCCGCAATAGAGCGCGGCATTTGCCGTGGCGACAAAGGTATTTGGGACAGTCCAGACCAATTTACCGGGGCCCATTCCGAGTGCGAGATAGGCAATGTGCAGACCTGCGGTGGCACTGGCGACCGCGACGGCATATTTCACGCCGCAATAATCGGCCACGCGCTTTTCAAACTTTTCAACCCACGGCCCTTGCGTCAGGAAGTCGCCTTTCAGGACTTCGACAACTGCGTCGATATCCGCCTGCGATATATCCTGCCGTCCATAAGGGATCATTGAATCGTCTCGTTCATCGCCTTGATTTCATCTACGGAGAGATAATAATTGTTATCGAGCGAGTTATATTCAAACCCGTCAGCAACATCCTTACCTTTCTGGCCTTGCGGATTGGTGTAGTAGTCAATCGGCAAGTTGAAATTGATAGTCGGCATGATGACATAGTGATCGTCAAATTCAACAGTGCGGAAACAATCATCCTTGGGGCACATAATCTCATGCAGCTTTTCGCCGGGGCGAATGCCGATGATTTTTTGTGGCAGATTTGGATTGATGGCGTTGGCAAGGTCCGTAATTTTCACAGATGGGATCTTAGGAACAAAAATTTCGCCGCCCTGCATGCGTTCAAACGCGTCCATAACGAATTGAATGCCTTGATCCAGCGTGATCCAGAAACGGGTCATGCGGTCATCGGTAATCGGCAGTTCTTTGGCCCCTTCCGCAATAATTTTACGGAAGAATGGCAGGATAGACCCGCGAGAACCCACAACATTGCCGTAGCGAACGACCGAAAGCATACACCCTTGCGTACCTTTGATGTTGTTGGCGGCGATGAAAAGCTTGTCAGATGCCAGCTTGGTCGCGCCATAAAGATTGATAGGATTTGCGGCCTTGTCTGTAGACAGCGCCACAACCTTCTTCACGCCCGTTGCCATCGCGGCATTAATAATGTTTTCGGCGCCGTGAATGTTGGTTTTGATGCATTCCATTGGGTTGTATTCGGCGGCCGGGACAATTTTCATGGCGGCGGCATGAATAACGTAATCAACGCCCTGCATCGCCATGGTCAGACGGTCCAGATCGCGGACGTCACCGATGAAATAGCGCATGCATGGATCGTTGAATGTGAACGACATATCGAACTGTTTTTGTTCGTCGCGGGAATAGATAATCAGGCGGCGCGGCTTGAAATTTTCGAGGATGTACTTGGTGCACATCTTGCCGAACGATCCCGTTCCCCCGGTGATCAGAATGGATTTGTCGTTAAACATGGGCAGCTATGGTCCTTTTATGCGGCAAACGCTTGTTTTTGCGTGGTTTTGAAGTCGGCGGAGTGTCGCAAATTACTCAGGCGAAATCAAGCGTCAGGCCGTCTGTGGCGGGGATAATGCCGGGCGGTAACTCGTTTAGGAGGGTTTTGTAATCCATGGTCGGCGGCAAATGGGTCAAAATGACCTGTTTAGCCCCTATTTTTCCATTCATTTCAATGACTTCTTTGATATTGGCATGGACCGGATTGGTGTCGGAATGATATCCCGCCCCATCGACAATCCATGTTTCAACGCCTTTGAGGACTGCATAGGCGGCCTCATCGAGCCGTTTTACATCCGTCGAATAGCCGATATTTCCGACCCGCAGGCCCAGAGAAGAGATAGTGCCGTGGTCCTGTTCGAACGGGGTAAAGGTAACATCGCCGATCGTTGTCGTTTGTCCCATCTCCAGAATGACCGGGTTGCAGACCGACGGGTAAAATCCGTTCTCGGAATCCTTAAACATGTAATCGACGCGCTTTTTCAGACGTTCAATGGTTTCGTCAGTGGCATAGACCGGGAATTTTCGTTTGTTGTTCAGGCGTTGTAAGACCCGCAATTCATCAATGCCATTCACATGGTCTGAATGTTCATGGGTCAAAATGATGGCATCGGGCACTCCGAGATTTTCACGGTTCATCTGTTCGCGGAAATCCGGCCCGGTATCGACGATGATGAGTGTAGAGTCAGTTTGCAGCGCGATGGACGGGCGCGTGCGGTGATTGCGTTTATCGCTGGGGTCACATTCACCCCACCAGTTGCCGATGGCTGGCACCCCGGCGGAAGACCCGCAGCCCAGGATAATTAATTTGCCGCCCATGTCTTTTTCGCCTTGTTGAAAAGGGTGAAGAAGTTTTCTTTCGTGGCACTTGCGATGGTTTCTTCATCCATATTCAGAAGATTCGCCAGAAAGCGCCCCGTGTGACTGAC
>CAZUYV010000108.1:0-6818 GCA_964624435.1 uncultured Micavibrio sp.
TTTGGGTTGACCTTAACCATATTGGTGTTTTAGCCTTTTCTCATATTAACTTTTGAGGGGGAGTTACCATGGTTATGAAGGTTTCCGAGTACTGGCAAAAATTCTCTGGTTTGGTACAGGATAAAAATGACGCCTTTGGCGTTCTAAAAGCCGAGGGCCCAGCGGGCGATATTGTTTCCGCCTCCGAAAAATTCCGTGATAGCGCGCTCGCCATCAACAGCCTGTTTGTTGAGACTAAAACGCTGGAAAAAGATGGTGAGGAAGTTAAAAAGAACGGCCAAAGCCTTTTTGCCTTTCAAATTACACGCGATACTATTGGCAAACAGATTAAAGAAGTTCTCGGCCAAGTTGATAGCATTCCCGAAATCGTTGCCAAGAACCTCCGGTCCGTTCAGACCGGTCTGCACCTGACCCATTAAAATTAAGGTTAATTATCTTGGCTTTTAAAAGCGGCCACCCTATATAACTAGGCATGAGCACGGTTACCCTCACTGACGGCCTCGTCAAACGCATCCGCGTCCTGCAAGCACAGGATGGGAAGCCCAACCTTAAGCTTCGCGTCATGGTGGATGGCGGCGGGTGCCAAGGATTTGAATATAAATTCTCCCTCACCGACGAAGTAACCTCCGACGATGAAGTCTTTGAAAAAGACGGGGTCGCCGTGGTGATTGATGAAATCTCCCTGCCCTATATGCGCGATGCGCAAATCGATTATGTCGATGACCTGGTCGGCGCCCATTTCGCCATTACAAACCCCAATGCGGTGTCCACCTGCGGCTGTGGCACCTCCTTTTCCGTCAAGGATTAGGGAACGTTTTCCGGCGGCTTCCGTTATTGGTTTAACCGGAGTGTGCCCATGAAACGATTTTTTCTCACCAGCGCCCTTATTTTCACCGCCTTCCCTGCCCTTGCAGATGACCCGAAAACCTTTGGCCCCGATCCGCAACTGGTCGCGCCAGAAAAATCGCTCCTCCCCACCGTCAATATCGCCAAGGCCGTTGGCTGGCCCGAAGGCAAGAAACCGATCGCCGCAAAAGGATTGCAGGTGAATGCATTTGCGAGCGGCCTCGATCATCCACGCTGGGTTTATGTTCTGCCCAATGGTGATGTGCTGGTCGCGGAAAGCCAAAAGCCCGCCAAGGAAAATGATGAAGGCATCAAGGGATGGGTGCAGGGCAAAATCATGAAACAGGCCGGGTCGGGCGGCAAACACAGCGCCGACCGCATTACCCTCCTCCGTGACGTGGATGGCGATGGCGTCGCCGAAACGCGCGCCGTGTTCCTGCATAATCTTTATTCCCCCTTTGGCATGGCGCTGGTTGGCAATACCTTCTATGTCGCCAACGCCAATTCGATTTTCAAATTCCCCTATAAGGACGGCGTCACCGAAATCCGCGAAGGCGGCGTCAAGGTCATCGATCTGCCCGCCGGGCGCAATCATCACTGGACCAAGAACATCGTGGCCAGCAAGGATGGCAAAAAACTCTATGTCTCTGTCGGGTCCAACAGCAATATCGCCGAGAATGGGATGGGCGAAGAAGAAAACCGCGCCGCGATTTTGGAAGTCGATCTGGCGGGTGAAACCGTCCGCCCCTTCGCCTCCGGCCTTCGCAACCCTGTCGGGATGAGTTGGAATCCGGTGACGGGTGAACTCTGGAGCTCCGTCAACGAACGCGATGAACTGGGCAACGACCTCGTCCCCGATTACATGACATCAGTAAAGGATGGCGGGTTTTACGGCTGGCCCTATTCTTATTATGGCCAGCATGTCGATGAACGGGTGCAGCCCCAGCGCCCCGAACTGGTCGCCAAGGCCATCAAGCCGGATTACGCGCTGGGTGCACACACGGCATCCTTGGGCCTGACATTTTATAACGATGATGTTCTGGGCGCGCAGTACAAAAACGGCGCCTTTATCGGCCAGCACGGATCATGGAACCGGAATCCGCGCAGCGGTTACAAGCTGATCTTCGTGCCCTTCAAAGATGGCAAGCCCAACGGCATGCCGCAGGATATATTGACCGGGTTCGTCAGCGAGCGTGAAGAAGCCTGGGGCCGCCCGGTTGGCGTCACGCCGGATAAAAACGGCAATCTCCTGATGGCGGATGATGTCGGAAACATTATCTGGCGGGTAGCACCTTCAAAAACCGGGGCGGGCGTGCCATAGTGCCCCTATGAAAATTGCCACATGGAACGTCAATTCGATCAAGGCCCGGACCGAGCATGTTAAACGCTGGCTCGCGGCGAACCAGCCCGACCTTTTGATGATTCAGGAACTCAAAGGCCTCGAATTTCCTTATGATGCGTTTGAGGGTTACGAAATCCATGCCGTCGGGCAAAAGGCCTATAACGGCGTGGCGACTTTTTCCAAGGTGCCCTTCAACGTCATCGCCAACAAATTGCCGGGTGATAGTACGGACGAACAGGCCCGCTACCTCGAGATCGAAATCAACGAAATCCGGTACATTAATATTTATCTGCCGAACGGTAACCCATGGCCCGGTGAAAAATTCGATTACAAGATGGGATGGATGGAGCGTCTCTACCACCATCTTGCAATTTTAAGGGAAGAAGAAATTCCCTTCGTCATCACCGGCGATTTCAACGTCATCCCCGAAGCACGCGATTGTTGGGACCCGAAAGTTTGGGAGAACGACGCGCTGTATCGTCTTGAAACAAGGCAAAAATTCCGTACCCTCTTAAATCTTGGTTTAACCGATGCGTTCAGGGCGTTGAATCAGCAGGATCAGCAATACACGTTCTGGGATTATCAGGCCGGATGCTGGCCACAGAATAAGGGAATCCGCATCGATCATTTCCTCCTCTCCCCCACCATCGCCGACCGCCTGATATCCTGCACCATCGACAAATTCCCGCGCGGGGAAGAAAGCCCGTCCGACCACACGCCCGTCATTCTGGAGATTTCATGAAGCGCATTCTGCTGATCTCCGCCGCAGCCCTGAGCCTGTCCGCCTGCGCGCCGCATCTGTACGATTCCATGCCATCTTATATGGCGTCCAAGAAACTGATCGAACCGACAAGGGAGCTTTTCCCCCACTGCCAAAACTATGGCTGCGCCGTTGTAAAGAACGTGAAGCTCAGCAAGCAGGATTGGAAGAAAATTGACAAGGCCTTTGGCAAAAAAGCGAAAACCGCCGAGGTCGAACGCGAAAAAATCGCCCGCACCATCGGCACGTTTGAAAAAATTGTCGGCCCCATCACCAGCACCCAAAACGACAAGGCCGGGACCTTCGGCCAGACGGGCGCGGGTCAACTCGATTGCGTGGATGAGAGCACGAACACATCCGTCTTTATGATACTGCTGGCGGAAAAGGGCCTGATCAAATTTCACACGATTGAACAACCGCAAGTAAGATACCCCCTCGTCTCCGGCCGGGGGTGGATGCACCAGACCGCCGTGGTCCGGGAAAGCAAGACCGGGGCCGAATACGCCATCGATTCCTGGTTTGATGATAATGGCGCGGATGCGCGGATTGTCCCCATCAAAGACTGGCTGAATGGCTGGCACCCATAGGTGCAAAACCCATCTTTGGCATGGTCAAAGGGGGCAAAACCGCCTAGACTATTGGCAGAACTGCTTGATTCTCATTCCAATTCGGATGCCCGCCATGACAAAAAACACCCTCAAAGCCCTCGCCTGCTCCGGCCTTATCCTCGCCGCCCTCGCCCCCGCTTCCTGCGCGCCGGTTGAAGAAGAATTCCGCGAAGTCACCGCCGAACGCATCGCCCGCCCTGCCTTTATGGTGGAACGCCGCATCGAAGCCGGTGGCATGAGCTTCCAATTGTGGGAACGCGCGCATCAACGCGGCGCCCCTGCTGATATTTACATCGAAGGCGATGGCCACACCAAGGCGCGCAATGGCGTTTTGTCCGGCGATCCATCCCCGAAAAATCCGCTGGCCCTGAATCTCGCGTCACGCGACACGGCCCAGAACCTGATTTACATGTCCCGTCCCTGCCAGTATCTGGAATCGCCGGATGAAGACACGTGTTCGGGCAAATACTGGCTGAACCGCCGTTATTCTCCCGAAGTCATCGCCGCCTATAACGAAGCGATCGATGACATCAAGAAACGCTGGGACGTCACCGACATCAACCTGATTGGCTATGATGGCGGCGCGAATATCGCCGTGGCGCTCGCCGCCAGCCGCACGGACGTTGTTTCCCTGCGCACTGTCGCCGGCGTTCTAAACCCGCCGATGGTGTATGAAGCGACCAAGGAAACACTGGATGCCGATTCTATCCTCGCCAAAAACATCGCGCCACAAATCGCGAACATTCCACAACACCATTTCATCGGCGCGGGTGACACCTATGTTCCGGCGGGTGTCTATCACACCTTCCGCCAGGCGATGGGGGATTCCGAGTGCGTGCATTACACCTTTGTGTCCGATGCCGACCATGAAAATGGCTGGGTCGAAAAATGGCCGGAGCTGTTAAAGCTCACTGTTGCCTGCCCGCAGGCAGAAAGTACAGCCCCTTATGTGCCGACAACGCCCTTGCCACCCGTGCCAAGCGTTCTCGAAAAACCCTAAAAACAAAACCCGCCATGTTGGCGGGTTTTTTAGAGTCTATTTTAATTACACTGTTACAACCAACGTCCCCGTGTTTAGAAGCGCAGCCTCATCAGTTAAACCCGTAACCCCTTTCAATGTAGCAATCTGCACGAAGCTATCAGAGCCTCCATTGCTATCAACAGAAAGAATGCTATCAGAACCCTCAGTTCTGATTTGAACATAATCTGTTATGAGCTTGGTCAGAGGATTAAACCCTTCGAGAAGATCAGCCAGATTTAATTTATCTCCCTGTGCCGTAGAAAAATCGAGAATCTGATCTATACCGGAAGAACCGCCGCTACTAATTTTTTCAAAAGTAAAACTATCTGCCCCCGTCCCACCAGTCAGCTTATCTTCACCATGCCCACCAAAAAGAACATCATCGCCAAGGTCGCCATAAAGAGTGTCGTTGTCCTTACCTCCATGAAGAAGGTCATTACCATCACCTCCATAAAGTGTGTCCTTGCCTTTTCCGCCTAAGAGTTCATCGATACCGCCAAGACCATAGATTGTGTCGTCACCGCCATAACCTAATATCGTGTTTGCTGAACTGGTGCCGTTATGTACAGCCCCTATAGCATCACCTATAATGTAAGAGGCAATAGTTTTCAGATTCATGCCAAAGACATTACCGATAAAAAGTTTTTCTACTGCTGTGCTACTTGTCGTCTGGTTTTCGATTTCAATCAGGTTGGTCCCAGACGCCCAGACGATACGCGCGTCATTGGCATCAGTCCCTGTCCGGTCCCCCATTAGGAATGTTAGGTCATCGATTTCAAACAACGGAGAGAAGAGTATTTTATCAGCTGATCCACCGGTATCATGAATGTAATCCATACCGGTGCTGACAATATAGGTGTCTTCTCCACTATTGCCCTTAAGTATGTCATCACCTGCCCCACCATCAAGTACATCGTTCAGAGTATTACCGCTTACAGAGTCATTCCCTGCTCCACCATAAAGCCATCCAATGCCAACTCCGCTGTTAATTGCATCATTACCATCTCCCCCATATATAGTGTCATCACCTGCCTCACCCAAAAGGCTGTCATCACCTTCGTCGCCGTAAATAATGTCATTGCCGTTCCCGCCGTAGATTGTGTCATTACCCGATCCGCCATAGTGCAGATCATCGCCATCTTGCCCGCCGAGCAAATCATCACCTGCTTCGCCTAGAATTGTGTCCACTCCCCCGCTACCCTTAAGAGAGTCGTTGCCACTTCCGCCTGATATACGATCGTTGCCACTTCCACCCTGAATGACATCAGTCCCGTCTTGACCATAAACCTCGTTATTTCCACCACCGAGTGTAATTGTATCGTTACCCATCCCACCGATGATGTAGTTATTTCCCGTACCGGTGTTAATAGTATCGTTGCCATCACCTCCATCGATGATGTTGTTACCTGTCATAGCCGTGATAATGTCCTTGCCAAGACCACCACGAATATCATCATCTCCACCATTGCCGTTTATATTATCATCATTGCCCAGTCCTATAATCAGATCCTGATTTACGGTGCCGATGAGTGTGTTTTTTGCATCTGTTCCATTGATTGCGTTGTAAGAAACATTTGTAAGAACCCCATCCACATATACTTCGAGATTCTCAATATTCGCGAGGACCAATCCCATGGTAACGAAGGTTATATTTGTCGTTGCAATTGTATTGCTTGCAACGGCCTGATCGATCACTTGGCGCATGCGAATAATATCCGTCTTCACACCCGTGATCGCATACTCCGCAGCCGTGAGGTAAAGACGTGCCGTGTCCAACCCGCCTCCACCGTTAAGCGTATCTTTTGCAGAAATGTTCTCTCCAAACCTAAAGAGCAGGATGTCATTGCCGTCTCCGGCCATCAGTGTATCGTTCCCTGTTCCACCCTCCAGTGTATCATTGCCAATACCACCGGTTAGAATGTCTTCGCCGGCTTCGCCTTTGAGGATATCATCGCCATCGCCGCCATCAAGCTGGTCAGCTTCTGCTCCGCCGGAAATCGCATCATTGCCTGATCCACCGAAAATCTGGTCGTTGCTGCTACCGCCCTGGATGGCATCATTACCAGCATCACCATAAATCAGATTATTGCCCGAGGCGTCCGTGATCGTATCGTTCCCGTCCCCACCATGAATTTCATCATGGCCCGAGCCACCATTAATAATGTCGACCCCCGCTCCACCATCTATAGTGTCATTTCCATCTTCGCCCCAGATAGAGTCGTTATCGTAACCGCCATAGAT
>CAZUYV010000109.1:0-4859 GCA_964624435.1 uncultured Micavibrio sp.
CGAGGGCATGGGTACCCGCATTATCCCCGTATTCAATGATGAGCAAAATCGTGGATATGCCGAGGAGCGTCGGAAAATTTATGGCAGACGCAATATTAAGGACGAGGCTATAGAGCGGTTTCCGTTTATGAAGGACGCAATCCGTACGTCAGATGACCTTCTTGGAATATTGTTGATGATCACTGAAACAACAGTGGACTATAGCAAGCCTGAAAACAATCCTCGCTTTGCACGGCCCATGAACGCAGAAAAATATATTTCTGCACCCTTATTAAAATGGGTCAACCTGCTTGGGCCAGCATGGCATCCTGTAACTATTGCTCTTGAGGACTTAGAGAACAAAGCGAAAAGAGAAGAAAAACCTCATACAGGGCTTTTGCTAGCCAATTCTATATACCCGCTTCTTTTAGAGCATTTCCCAAAACCATATAACCATGTTGAAAGGGGCATATCTGGTACAATCCACTTGCCGAACAAGATTCTCTATGGTCCTAATATGGGATGAATTTTCATTCCGCAGCTATTGCCCAAAAGCTAATTTCCTTTCCTTCCGTGACTCCCGTTGATGCCGGTTGTGAGGACTATCTCAAATCACTTCTGAAGCCTCTCGGTTTTGAAATCTTCGATCTTCCTTTCGAAGGACGCGGTGGTACCTACCCGGTAAAGAATTTTTTCGCGCGCAAGGGCACCACTGGGCCGCATCTTTGTTTCGCCGGTCACACCGACGTTGTTCCACCGGGTGATGAAAACGCGTGGAGTGTTCCCCCTTTTTCCGGCACCATCAAGAATGGCAAGCTGATCGGTCGCGGAGCATCCGACATGAAGGGACAAATCGCGGCGTTCGTTGCGGCCGTTGCAGCGTTTATTGCTGAGAACCCAAACCACAAAGGTTCGGTTAGTCTTATTATCACCGGCGATGAAGAAAAAGAATCCATCAATGGCACGGAACGTGTGTTTGAATGGATGGCCGAGAACAGTCATTTGCCCAATGTTTGCTTGGTGGGAGAGCCATCCAACCCATCCTTCATGGGGCAGGAAATTAAAATCGGACGACGCGGATCACTGTCTGGCACATTGACCGTGCACGGCGTGCAAGGGCATGTTGCTTATCCTGACCGTGCCGAAAACCCCTTGCGCAATCTTGTTCGTCTTCTCGATGCGATCCA
Source organism: uncultured Micavibrio sp. (assembly GCA_964624435.1). GTDB lineage: Bacteria > Pseudomonadota > Alphaproteobacteria > Micavibrionales > Micavibrionaceae > Micavibrio_A. The sequence goes on from CAZUYV010000109.1 coordinate 1,167, forward strand.
AAGCACGATCTATGATAAAGGTTCAGCATATTTTCAATCGACCAATCTTGAGATCACATCGATCGATGTCGGCAATACGGCCGCAAATGTAATCCCCGCGCGTGGCACGGCAAAATTCAATTTGCGCTATTCCGATAGATGGCAACCCGAAGCCCTGCAGGAAAAAATCCGCACTGTGCTCGATGCGATTAGCACCAACTATGATCTGAAATTCTCGCAAGGCGCGGAAGGCTTTCTCACATCGCCGGGTGAATGGACATCGCTCGTCGCTGAAGTCGTGCAACAACACACCGGGCACAAACCCACCTTTTCAACCGGCGGCGGGACATCGGATGCCCGATTCGCGGCCAAATACTGCCCGGTGGTGGAGTTTGGGATGACCAATGAGTCGATTCACAAGGTGAACGAGTTCTGCACTTTGGCCGATCTTGAAAAATGTACCGCAATTTACCAGCAAATATTGAAATCATATTGCGTCTGACCCATTTTCGCCACAATGGGCCTTGAAATGATCATTATCTGGCCATTCCCCCGTACGATTGCCACTCCATATTAGAAATTGTCTAAGACGACATGACATCCATGTCTCTCATGACTCTCTCTGACCCCTGACTCCCCCCCGCTGGTGTTTCCCCCACCACGGGGGATTTTTTTGGTCAGTAGTCTATACGCATGAGGTAAAGGCCATCCGGTGGTGACGTAATTCCGCCCTTGGTGCGATCTTTGGCTTCCAGTGCCTTGGCGACGTCATCAATGGCCCATTTTCCTTCACCAACATGGGACAGGGTACCCACCATATTGCGCACCTGATGATGGAGGAAGGAACGCCCCTCCACCGCAAATTCAATCACATCGCCTGCGCGAATGATATCCAGACGGTCTAGCGTTTTGATCGGCGATTTCGCCTGGCATTCTGAATCGCGGAAGGTGGTGAAATCATGCTGGCCCAGAAGATGTTTCGCGGCGAGTTGCATAGGGCGAACATCGAGCGGTTTTTTCACCTGCCATGCCTTCCCATGCTCCAGCGTCAAATGCGCAGGGCGGTTGATGATGCGGTAAAGATACAATTTATTCTTGGCAGAAAAACGCGCGTGGAATTCTTCGCTTACTTCTTCCGCTTTCACCACCGCAATCGGGTTGGGGCGTAGATGCGCATTCAGTGCCTTGGCAAGGTCGTATCCCGTTAAAGCGCGATCACCATAATCAAGATCGAAATGTGCCACCTGTCCGCGCGCGTGAACACCGGCATCGGTTCGTCCTGCGACATGAAGACGGATTTCCTGCTGACAGAAGGCCGTAATGGCCTTTTCAATCTCGCCCTGCACAGAGGGTGCATGGTCTTGATATTGCCAGCCTGAAAACGGTGCACCGTCATATTCAATCGTTAATTTCCAGCGGGTCATCTCAGGCTCTGGCCCATTTTCAGGTAACCACCATTATAGGCGGCCTGAATATCCATCGGCTTTTTGTTTTCAGGCTGGATCGAAGTAACTCTCAGGGCGGTATGGTCGCCGCAACTAATGACTCCTAACTCACCCACAGTTCCCGGCGCAGCAATATCGGCAACACCGCTGACATGTGCCTCTACAATTTTAAGTCGTTTTCCATTCTCCGTTTCGCACCATGTGCCGGGCCAAGGATTGAGAGCACGAATCTGGCGATCAATCACAGCGGCAGGTTTGGTCCAATCAATATGGCCCTCTTCCTTCTTGAGCATCTTGGCGTAGGTTGCACCTTCTTCCGGCTGGACCTGCGCTTCTAAATGTCCATTCTCGGCAAGACGATCCAGAACATCTTCGATCATCGAGGACCCTACCGCCGACAGCATGTCGTGCAGGCTGGAAGATGTCGTTGTCTCGCGGATGGCCACGGCTCTTTTCGCAATCATCGGTCCTGTATCGAGGCCGACATCCATCTGCATGATCGTAATGCCGGTTTCTTTGTCACCTTCTAAAATCGCGCGATGAATAGGCGCAGCGCCGCGCCAGCGTGGAAGCAGCGAGGCATGAATGTTCAGACAGCCATATTTGGGTGCATCAAGAATAACCTTGGGCAGGATCAGCCCATAGGCGGCAACGACAGCCACGTCGAGTTCCAATGCCATAAAGGCCGCGATATCTTCGTCTTTTTTGAAATTCAGGGGCGTGCGAACCTCTATCCCCGCCTCTATCGCGCATTGATGGACAGGGGATTCCTGCACCTGATGACCGCGACCCTTGGGACGCGGGGGTTGGCTATACACACAAACAACCTTGTGGCGCGATGCGATAAGATTGCGCAGAGACGGCACCGAAAAATCCGGGGTCCCCATAAAGGCTATGCGGAGGGAATTTGTCATGGTTACAGGACTGTGTCTTCCTGCTCCTGCTGCTGTTTTTTGTAACGCTTCAGGATCATGTTGCGTTTGAGCGAGGACAGGTGGTCAATAAACAAAACACCATTCAAATGATCGATCTCATGCTGGACACAGTGCGAACCAAGGCCGCTGAAAACCTTTTCTTCCTGCTTACCATCATAATTGAGGAAACGGACACGAACTTCGAGCGGACGTTCCACTTCGCCATACTGGCCAGGAATGGACAGGCATCCCTCTTCCCACAGGCTAGGCTCTTCCGATGCCCAGATGATTTCCGGATTGGCCATGACGATGGGGACACGTGTTTCCGGTTCTTCGCGCTGAGCGATATCCATTACGATCACACGGTTTAAAAGATTCACCTGATTGGCCGCAAGGCCGATACCAGGCGCGGCATACATAGTTTCCAACATCCGATCCATTTGCAACCGCACGGCGTCATCGACAGTTTCGATGAGCGATGCCTTCTTCTTCAGAACGGGATCGGGAACTTTAATAATCGTGTACTTATCCATGGCTTACCTTGTCGTCATCGCCTTCATAATCGGGGGATTCATCATTGTCACCCTGCAATGAGATAATCTGGCGTGGTGTTGTGTCAAACTCCACCAGCGCGGGTAAGTCAACATTCTGGGCGATAACATGATATTTTTTAAACTTATTGGCCTGTGGCGTAATCCGGCTTTCAAAGGAACTAACAGCCTTGTTGTAAGCGGCCAGTGCGCCGTTGACGTTTTTGCCAATGGCCGAAAAATGATCCATGAATTTGGAAAGGCGATTGTAAAGCTCAGCCCCCAGCGCCGAGATCTCTGCTGCGTTTTTCGCCATTTCCACCTGACGGTAAGAAAGCCCGACAACGCGCAGCAGTGAAATAATCAGGGTTGGGGAAGCAATCACGACATTCTTTTCGGAGGCAAAATCGACAATTGTCGGGTCGCTCTGCAATGTTGCGCTGAACACCACTTCGGATGGCAGGAACAAAATCACGAAATCGCTGCCTTCGATACTATCCTGATAGGCACGATCGCCCAGTGCCTTCACATGGCCGCGCACCGCGCGTGCCATATTGGTCTTGATCCCCTTGATTTCATCATCAGACAAATCATCATCGAGGCGGGCAATGTAATCGTTGATCGGGGCCTTGGAATCGATCGCAATTTTAAACCCATCATGCAAATTGATGATGACATCGGGACGGCCGCCGCCTTCCACTGCGACCTGTGTGTTGTAATGCAAGCCTTTTTGCAGGTTGGCGCGTTCCAGAATGGTCTCCAGAACAAACTCACCCCATTTCCCTTGCGCACACCGGGGACCCAGGGCCGAAGGCAGCTGGGAAG
>CAZUYV010000109.1:4869-6479 GCA_964624435.1 uncultured Micavibrio sp.
TTTCTTTGTGGAGGTACTGCAAATCATCCCGGATGGTTTTATCCGTGGCCTTCAGTTCTTCGACCATGCCGCTCATCCGTTGCAAGTGGGCCTCGACAGGTTTGACCATCTGCTCGATGGCGATGGAACGTTTTTGCAGGTCATGATCGCCGTCTTTTTGTGCCGCGCGCAATTTTTCCTGCGCCAGCGTCAGAAAGCTTTCCGTGTTGGATTTCAGGGCGGCATTGGCCAGTGAAGCAAAATGATCGCCCAGCCCAGCCCGTTCGGATTCCAGCCGGGCCGAAAGCCCTGCCTTTTCCCGCTCCAGCCGGATAATCTTGGCCAGAAAGAACCCTGCGCCAAGCACAAGACCGAGCCCCGCGCCTATTCCAAGCGACAGCGGATCGATTGCAAGTTCCTGTAAACCGGCGGTATTATTCATGGTAGACTAAGATAACGATTGTTGAAGAGGATATCCACTTGAATTTCGGTAAATCACGCTCCCGCCGCCAGTCCGGCAATGCCATGATCTATATTCTGCTGGCCCTTGGCCTGCTGGCCCTTCTGACCGCCTCACTGATGAGTCAGGATAGCACCGGTGGCGATGATATCAGCGCCGATAAGGTCCAATTTCAGACAACCCAGATGCTGAGTTATGCAGCAGCGGCCCAAAATGTTATTGATCAGATGGTTGGAACAGGCGCCGACCCCGGTGGAATTGATTTTGCCTTCCCAAACGCCACCAGTTTCGACATTGCACCCTATAAGAACAAACTCTTTCATCCGCAAGGTGGCGGTCTGAATTATAAAACTGCCACTATCCCCCCGTTCGTTACCTCATCGAGCGGAACAACTGAAGGATGGTATGTTACACTCCGCAATGTCGAATGGACTCCGACAACAGCCGCAGACATTGTAATATCTGCCTATAATATTCCGCTTGAAATCTGCCAGGCGATCAACAAAAAGCTAACAGGAAGCGCCACTGTTCCTGCTCTGACAGTCAACAGTACGCGTATCTATTTCACAAATTTTAATGCATCGAATTTGACCTCTGCCGCGTGTCCCGGTTGTGTCGGTTATCCAACACTCTGTGTTGCCAACTTTGGCGGCACGGGGAACCCAACACTTTATTCGATTATTAATGCCCGATAACCAAACATAGGTCTTTATTTCAAAGCGAGAATAGCAGCGCGCAGTTCGGGAATGCCTTCTCCGCTTTCAGAACTTGTGGCAAACACGGTGGGATAAGCCGCTGGGTGTTTGCGCAAGGCCTCAACAATCGCTGTTTTGACTTCATCCCGCGCAGGGCCCGTCACCTTGTCGCACTTGGTCAGGACGATGCGGTAATTGACGGCGGCTTTATCAAGCAAATCCATCAAATGCAGATCGACATCTTTCAGGCCGTGGCGTGAATCGACCAGCATCATGACGGTGCGCAGTGTCGGACGACCGCGCAGGTAGCCAAAAATCAGATTGTCCCAATCAGCCCGCTGTTTTTTTGACACCTTCGCATAGCCATAGCCCGGCATATCGACCATATAGACATGGCCTCCGAGATCGAAATAATTAAGCAAGAATGTTCATCACCGACGCCAGCGCGCGGCCCAGCAGTTCCATCCACGCGGTCA